>NZ_BAAARJ010000015.1:0-210076 GCF_039532135.1 Streptomyces axinellae | reverse complement strand
CGCCCTGCACGACCCCGCCTCCCGCACCTACTACGACAAGTGCCGAAGCCGGGGAAAGACCCACACACAAGCCCTCCTCCGCCTCGCCCGCCACCGCATCAGCGTCATCTACGCCATGCTCCGCGACGGCACCTTCTACGAACCCCGCACACCCCAAACCGCTTGACCAAAAACATAGAGACACCCCCCCGGCGTGTGGCATCAAGTCGCCGTCCACTGTTCGCGAGAGTCGGCACGCGGGCTCGCCACAGCCACCCGCACCGCCTTCAGACGGTCGCACTACGAGCCGCGCGGCTCGTTCGAAGCAGCGGTACCTGATGCCTCCCGGCGTCTGGTCCCCACCCGGCACCGGCAGTGCGGACGCCTCAGCGGCCCCCGCCGGGCCGCCGCCCGCCCCTGCGGCCCCGGCCGCCGCTCCCGCCGCGTCCGCCCCGCTGCTGGCCGGGGATGGCGGAGGGAGACGAGGTCCGCCGGGGAGATCCGGAACCGGAACCGCCACCGGAATCCGAGCCCGAACCCGAACCGGAGCCCGAACGGGGTCCTGCGCCCGTGCCCGGCTCGGAGCCGGCGGGCGGCTCGTCCCACCAGCGGTCGTCGGGCTCGCGCCGGTTGGCGATGATCGCGGCGACCGGCGGGATCACCATGGCGACCACGCACATCGCGATGGCCGCCGGCACCGACCACAGCCGCACGAAGGCCCAGGCGCTGACGAACAGCACCAAGCAGACCGTCATCAGCGCGAAATAGCGCCGCCGCCTCCGTGCGTACACACCTCCAGCCTACGGCGGCATCCGGCTCCCGGCAGTCCGGCGGCGGCATGGCCCCGCGGGGCCGCTCCCGGACCGCGCGGGCCACCACGGCCGGGCAGCGGAGGGCTCAGCCGTTCCGGCGGGCGGCGAAGCCGTGGGCGAGCTTCTCGATGGCGTCGGCCGTGCCCTCCGGGTCGGTCACCAGGCCCAGGTGGTGGGAAGTGCGGCGCAGCACGCGGTGCCCGATGGCCTCGGCCCTCATCGCCGTCTCCTCGTACGTCGGGCTCAGGCGCAGGTAAGCCGACCGGGAGTGGTCCGGGTCCACGTCCGCCCCGGGGGCGCGCTCTTCGAGGTAGGCGAGGGGCAGCCGGGGCACCCCCGCGCGAAACCACGCCCGCACCTCGGGGTCGGGCAGCTCTTCGGCCAGCACCTCCTCGGAGAACCACTGGTCCCAGGGCGGTAGCTGTCCGTCACGGGCGAGCGCCACCACCTGTGCCCGAAGGTCCTCGGGCACCACCTGGAGCCAGCTTTGCCCGGGGTGGGGCCACTGTGCGTCCGCGTAGACCGTCCCGGCGACCGGCCGGCGCCCCGCCGCGAGGCGCTCCCGCAGCGCGGGCAGCAGCGGCCCGGCGCCGCTGTGGCCGACGAGGACGACGGGGGCTGCGGGCACCACGGGGATGACGGGGGCGAGGGAGGCGACGGGGCGCACGTGGGGGCGCGGCGGTCCCGTCTGCTCGGCGGCCGTGGCCAGCAGCTTCGGATAGTAGGGGCCGCGGCCCCCGAGGGCTTGGGTCAGGGAGGGCACGCTGACGGCACGCCCCCGCGCGCGCAGCACGTCCGCGACGGGCCCCCAGGTGACGTCTCCGGTCAGCGGGCTGTGCACCAGCACCAGTTCGGCCTGGTCGCGAGCGGGCACGTGCGTCCCCTTTCGGGATTCGGCGGGCGGTCGGCTCACATACGACGTCCGCCGGCGTGCCCCCGTGAACGGCTGACGCAGTGTCGGCCCAGCGTAGACCCGCCCGAGGACGCCGTACCTGGTGGATCGCTACATCCCCGCCGGTATGCCCATGCCCACTCGGGTCGGCGCCAGGGGCGGGACCGGGGCGCACGGTGCCACCGGAGCGTTACAGGACCAGCCTCGGCTTGGGTGCGTCGGTGCGGCCGGTGGGGGGTGTGCGGCTGCCGGCCCGGTAGGGGGCGGGCCAGGGGGCGCCGGGACCGGTGTAGTTCTGTTCGGCGGCGGCGTGCAGGGTCCAGTGCGGGTCGTACAGGTGTGGCCTGGCCAGGGCGCACAGGTCGGCGCGGCCCGCCAGGATCAAGGAGTTGACGTCGTCCCAGGAGGAGAGGGCGCCGACGGCGATGACGGGGACGCCCAGGACGTTGCGTATCCGGTCCGCGTAGGGGGTCTGGTACGAGCGCCCGAAGTCGGGGCGCTCGTCGGCGACGACCTGGCCGGTGGACACGTCGATGGCGTCGGCGCCGTGCTCGGCGAAGGCCGCCGCGATGCGCAGCGCCTCCTCCCCCGTGGTGCCGCCGGGGGCCCAGTCGGTGGCCGAGATCCGCACGGTCATGGGGCGTTCGGCGGGCCATGCCGCGCGTACCGCGTCGAAGACCTCCAGGGGGTAGCGCAGCCGCGCGGCCAGGGAGCCGCCGTAGGCGTCGGTGCGCCGGTTGGTGAGCGGCGAGAGGAAGCCGGACAGCAGATAGCCGTGTGCGCAGTGCAGCTCCAGCAGGTCGAATCCGGCACGGGCCGCACGGCGGGCCGAGGCGGCGAACTCCTCGCGTACGACTCCCATTTGATGCGCCGTCACCTCACGCGGGGTCTGGCTGACGCCGGGCCGGTAGGGCAGCGGGGAGGGGGCCACCAGGGGCCAGTTTCCCTCGGGGAGGGGGTCGTCGATGCCCTCCCACATGAGCTTCGTCGAGCCCTTGCGCCCGGAGTGGCCGAGCTGGAGTCCGAGCGCGGCGGTCGGTGACTGGGCGTGTACGAACCCGGTCACCCGGCGCCAGGCTTCCTCCTGCTCGTCCGTCCACAGTCCGGCGCAGCCGGGGGTGATCCGGCCGCGGGGCGAGACGCACACCATCTCGGTCATGGTCAGCCCGGCGCCGCCGAGCGCGCGGGCCCCCAGGTGGACGAGGTGGAAGTCCCCGGGGAGCCCGTCCGGCGACTTGTACATGTCCATCGGGGAGACGACGACGCGGTTGCGCAGCGTCAGTCCGCGCAGCCGGAAGGGGGTGAACATCGGCGGTGTGCCGGCCGGGATCCCGGCCTCCCGCTCGGTGGCCGCCACGAAGTCCGGGTCGCGCAGGCGCAGGTTGTCGTGGGTGACGCGGCGGCTGCGGGTGAGCAGGTTGAAGGCGAACCGGTGCGGCGGCTGGGCAATGTACCCGTCCAGTTCCTCGAACCAGGTCAGGCTCGCCCGCGCGGCGCGCTGCGTGGACGCCACGACGGGCTTGCGCTCGGCCTCGTAGGCGGCCAGGGCCTCGGGCAGGGCGGGCTGTTCCCGTACGCACGCGGCGAGGGCGAGGGCGTCCTCGACGGCGAGCTTGGTGCCCGAGCCGATGGAGAAGTGCGCGGTGTGCGCGGCGTCCCCGAGCAGCACGATGTTGCCGTGCGACCAGCGGTCGTTGACGACGGTGCGGAAGGCGGTCCACTGGGAGTTGTTGCCGCGCAGGGGGCGCCCGGCGAGGGTCTCGGGGAAGAGCTCGGCGCAGCGCTCCGCCGAGGCACGCTCGTCGAGCCGGTCGAACCCCGCGGCCCGCCACGCCTCTTCGCGCGCCTCGACGATGACGGTGGACGCGCCCCGGTCCCGGCCTTCGGCGGCCGGGGCGGGGCGGGCGTAGGGGTAGGCGTGCAGTTGGAAGATCCCGTATCCCGTCTCGGCGATCTCGAAGCGGAAGGCGTCCAGTGCGAAGTCGGCGGCCAGCCAGATGTAGCGGCAGCGGTGGGTGAGAGGGCTGGGCCCGAAGATGTCGGCGTGTGCCGCGCGGGTGGCGCTGTGCACGCCGTCGGCGGCCACTACCAGGTCGTGTGCGTGTGCCAGTTCGGCGGCGGGCGGCGCCGGGGCGCGGAAGCGCAGGACGACGCCCAGCTCACGGCAGCGTGCGTGCAACGTGGCCAGCAGCGTGCGGCGGGAGAGCGCGGCGAAGCCGTGGCCCGAGGAGGTGAGGGTGCGGCCCCGATGGACGACGTCGATGTCGTCCCAGCGGACCATGTGGCCGCGCAGCGCCGCGTACACGTCCGGGTCGGCGTTCTCGATGCCGCCGAGCGTCTCGTCGGACAGCACGACGCCGAACCCGAACGTGTCGTCGGGCGCGTTGCGTTCGTAGACGGTGACCTCGCGCGCCGGATCCAGCCGCTTGAGCAGCACGGCCGCGTACAGCCCGCCGGGCCCACCGCCCACGACGGCGATCCGCAGGGCCCGTGCGGGGCGCGCGGATCGCAGGGACTGCACGGTTTGCGCGGGCTGCACGGACGGCACAGGGGGCGTCGATCGCGCCGTGGCGCCCCGCGTCGGCCCGGCCCCGGGTGACGGGGGTTTCGCGGGCTCCGGCGCGCTCACGCGCGGCTCACCTTCCCCGCCACTGGGGAGGCCGCTTCGCGGTGAAGGCGGCGTGGAACTCCGCGTAGTCCTCACCGTGCATCAGCATCGCCTGGGTGGCGGCGTCCAGTTCGACCGCGCCGGACAGCGGCAGGTCCAACTCCGCGGTGAGCAGCGCCTTGGTCTGGGCGTGGGCGAGTGCGGGACCGTCCGCCAGCCGCCTGGCCAGAGCGTGCGCGGCGTGCGCTGTGCCGCCCTCGTCGACGAGCCGGCTGATCAGCCCGATGCGCTCGGCCTCCGGGGCGCGGACGGGCTCGCCCAGCATCAGGATGCGGGTGGCGTGGCCGAGGCCGACGACGCGGGGCAGCAGGTAGGCGGCGCCCATGTCGCCGCCGGAGAGCCCCACTTTGGTGAACAGGAAGGAGAAGCGGGCCGTGGGGTCGGCCACCCGGAAGTCCGCGGCCAGCGCGAGCACTGCCCCAGCGCCGGCCGCGGCCCCGTGCACGGCGGCGACGACGGGGAACGGTGCCTCCCGCAGGGCGCGTACGACCTGCCCGGTCATCCGGTTGAAGTCCAGGAGCTGGGCCGTGTCCATCTCCAGGGTGGCGCCGATGATCTCGTCCACGTCGCCGCCCGAGCAGAACGCGCGGCCCTCGCCGCCGAGGACGAGCGCGCGTGGCCGGTTGCGGTGCGACAGCTCGGCGAGCAGGTCACGCAGGTCGGCGTACGCCCCGAAGGTGAGCGCGTTCAGTTTGGCCGGGCGCGCGAGCGTGACGGTCGTGACGCCGCTCTCCTCGGTCACCTGCACGTGCCGCCACTCGCCGGTACGCGGGGCGGATCCGGAGAACGGGCTCATCTCGGGGCCTCCGTCGGTGAGTTACCTCGGTCGCGCGCAGGCCGCCACGCGCCGAACGTATCACTGCATTGTGACTGCCGTCACGAGAACGCGATAGACGTGAGCGACGCGAGGGAGGAGTGGGCGGACCGGCCACCGCGCGCGGACCCGATCGGTGGGCAGCGGGCAGCGGCGGTGAAGTGGTATGCCGCGTACGGGACTTCGCCCGATCGGGCGAGACGGCGGGCGCCGGAACGGTTCGCCGTCGCAAGCCGCGCATACGGTCCGCACATGCACGCGCCCTCCCCTCCTCCCCCGCCGCCCCCTTCGTCCGCCCCGACCCCGGCCCCCGTACCCGCATCCGCATCCGCATCCGGCGGTCGGCCCGCCGTCAGCGAGCTGCGGCTGTCCGCGTACCGGGGGCTGCGGGGGCGCACGGTGCCGCTCACCCGCGTCACGGTCGTGACGGGGCCGAGCGGCAGCGGCAAGTCCACCGTCCTGGAGGCTTACGAGGCACTCGCCGCGCTCGGCAGGGGCGCGGCACTGACCGAGGTCTTCCCCGCCGACTCCCCCGGATCGTCCGGCGCACCCAGCGCACTGGCGACACCCTGCCGCCCCTCGCCCTACGTCCCGCAGGCGGCGCGCCCCGACCGGGGAGGCCGGCGGGGCTTCCGGCTGGGCTGCACGGTGACGGGCCCGGCAGGCCCGGTGCGCCTCGATGTGGCGGTCCAGGCCGAACCCGAACTGCGCGTGGTCGGCGAACGGCTGACCGGCGCGGACGGCGAAACACTGCTCTCCACAGCGCTGCGCGACCCCGCCCGGCGCACCCTGGAGGCCACCTGGCACACCGGGAGCGCCCAGCGGGCCTTGCGTACGCCCTTCCCGGACGACCGGCTGGCCGTTCCGCTGCTGCCGCTGTGCGTCGCGGGCGCGACGGCGGCACAGCGCACGGTGCTGGCGGCGGCCGAGCAGGTCGTCGTCGCCCTGCGGGCGGTCTTCGCCTGTGACCCGGTGCCCGCGCGGATGCGCGCCCCGGCAGCGGCGGGAGACGGCCGGCTGCGCGGCGGCTGCGAGAACCTCGCCGCCGTGGTGGGCCGCACCCGCGCCGAGTGCTCCTCGCGCCACGCCGCGCTGCTGGCCGCGTTACGGGAGGGCTGCGCGGGCCCGGTGACCGAGCTGCGCGCCGAGCCGGGCGGGCGCGGGCAGGTGCGCGCCGTCGTCGAGCGGGGCGCGGGCCGGCCGGTGACCCCTCTGGAGTGGCTCGGCGACGCGGAACTGCGGTACGCGGCCCTGGCGCTCGTACTGCTGACGGGGCCCGGGGTGCTGTCGGTGGACACGGTCAGCGAGGTACCGGCGGCGCGGCAGGCACTGACGGTGCTCGCCGACGGCCTGGACCGCGACCTGGACGAGGCCCAGACCCGCCAACTGCTGTCGCTGGCGGCCCGGATGGGCGCGCGCGGCCATGTGCGGCTGCTGGCCACGGGCCCGGACGCGGGGCCCCTGGCCCGGGAGGCGGCACGGGAGCGGGCGCGGGCGCAGGGCGTATCCCTGGTAGACCTTGGTGCGTGAGCGAATCTCCCCACAGCAACGGACACTCGCGGCCCCCGCGAGCCGCACAGGCACAGGCCCCGCAAGCCGCGCAGACTCCGCAGGTCCCGCAGCCCCGGACCGTCGCCGGACTCCAGCGCAGGCTGGCCGAGTTCGCGGCGGCACGCGACTGGCGGCAATACCACACGCCCAAGAATCTTTCGGCGGCGCTGAGCGTCGAGGCGGGTGAACTGGTGGAGATCTTCCAGTGGCTCACCCCGGAGCAGTCGGCCCGCGTGATGGCCGATACGGAATCGGCCGCGCGAGTCGAGGACGAGGTGGCCGATGTGCTCGCCTACCTCCTCCAGTTCTGCGATGTCCTCGGGGTCGATGTGCTCGCCGCGCTGGACGCAAAGATCGAGAGGAACGAAAAGCGTTTCCCGACCCCCGGAAGTGGTCACTCTATGGAGTGAAGAAGTTCTTTTCAGACTCCTTTTTGTCCACAGAAATCCGAAACCCCCTGGCGGAGCTGACCATTGACAGTCACGCTGGGTAGCGACCAGTGAGGGGGAAGGCAGATGGATGCTGTACGGCTCATCGCTGCGACGCGGCGCGCACTCGCGCTCAGCGTGGCCGTGCCCGACATCGTGGCGGCGGCCTGGCAGGCACAGGCACTCGCCGAGGCGGTCGGCAGCCATCTCGCGGTAAGCGGCCCGGCCGCAGTACGGGTCGAGGCACTGGGACTCAGCGAAGCGGGCAGCCGCGCCTGCGGGGCCCGGCACCATCCGGTGCTGTGCCCCCGGGGAGTCCGGGCCGCACAGCTGTCGCAGATCGAGGACCCCCGGCGCGCCCTGGACGATCTGGGCGCGCTGCTCGGCGAGATCGGCGTGGCCCTGGTCGGCATCGCGGTCACGGCCGAGGACGAGACGCTGTACTGGCAGTGCATGGAGACGATCGACGCGGTGGACGAGACGGGCGAACGCGTCGCCGCGATCTTGCGCACCCTCTCCCTGCGCGAGCGCGGCACCGTGGCGTAGAAGCCGGCGCCTGCGCGGCGGGCGGCGAGGGACATCTCGCGCTCGGCGCGGGCAGGGCAGGCGGTGCCTGGGCAGGCGGACGCGGCGTCGGCGGCACCGGGCAGGCGGGCCCCGACCGTGCCCACCCGGCAGGCGGGGCCGAACCGTCCGGACTTCCGGCACGGCGCCCGGCGGGCAGACGGGCCACCCCCCGGACTCCCCGAAACCACCCGGCGCAGGCAGTCCGAGGTTCGGGCCCGGACCCCCGGAACCGCCACACGCCGGCCACACGAAATCCCGCCGGACTCCGGCAACGGCCGCGCGCGGGCACACGGACCACCGCCCGGACTTCCGGCACCGCCACGCGCGCGTGCTACAGACCACCGCCCGGCCCCCGGCTACCGCCTCGCGCAGCCACACGCGAAACCCGCCCGGACCCCCAGCAACCACCGCGCACCGGGGGGGCGGAGGGGGACGCCCCGGGCTTCGAAGCGGCCTCGGCAGGGCGGGGCCAGTGCCCCCGGACGTTCGAAGCCCCCCTCCCCGACGTGCCGCACAGGTCTGGCGCAACCGGGCACGGCGGGCCGGTGAACCGGTGAGCCAACCGGAGTCCGCGTCGGCCGGGCCCGCCGCCGCCCCCCAGCACCACCATCGACCTCGCAACGAACCACACCGACAACCCGAACCCCAACCCAGGCTCGGTCCGGTCACGTCAGCGGTGACAAGGCGTACGGCTCTCGCCGTAACCGGCGCTGCCCGCGCGAAGACGGACCAAGCGCACAATCCCGGAGCCAAGGGGCCACAAGGCGAACACCTTGTGCTCACCCGTGCTCAGCGAGGAGCGGTATCGCCCGGGGACTCTGCGCCCAGGAGGGCGAGCAGCCCGGGGAATTTCCTCTCGATGTCCGCACGTCGCAGTCGGATGCCCTTGCGGTTGCCGTAGTCGATCTCGTCAATGAGACCCGCCTCCCGCAGGGCCCGGAAGTGGTGGGTCTGGGTCTGCTTCGAGATCGGAAGATCGAACGAGTTGCAGCCCCGCTCGCTGTCGCTGCGGTCAGCGGCCAACTCCGTCATCACCGCACGACGGTGCTCGTCGGCGAGGGCGCGCAACACCGCACCCAGATCGAGCGCATCGGCCTCCGGGCCGACCAGGTGCTTCCCGGCCACGCGGCACCCCCTTCAGGTACGGCTTGCATCGTACCTGAAGGATGTGCTCCACTGAGGTACGAAATCTTTCGTACCTTGGTTCGGGTTGCGCTGCCCCGTGCCGCCGCCCCCTGAGACCCGGCCTCGGCACTCGCCGGGGGACCTGGTCATCGACACCCCGAGAGGTCATCGTCATGAAGAAGCCCGAGGTGCTGATAGTCGGTGCCGGAATCGCAGGGCCCGCACTCGCGTACTGGCTCTCCCGGAACGGCTACCGGCCGACGGTCGTCGAACATGCCCGGCAGCTGCGCTCCGGTGGTAGCGCGATCGTCGTGAAGGGGCCCGCGATCCCGGTCGCCGACCGCATGGGCATCCTCCCGCAGCTCCGCGGGCTCGCCACCCGCAATCGGTCACTGACCCTGCTCGACCCCGGAGGCAGGCGAATCCTGCAACTCCCGCTCACCTCGGACAAGGCGCCGACGGTCGAGGTGACCCGAGCCGACCTGTCCGAGGTGCTCCACCGGTCGGCGCAGACCGATGCCGAGTTCTTGTTCGACGACACGGTCACCGCTCTCGACCAGGACGAAGGTGGGGTCGACGTCACCTTCCGGCGGTCCGCGCCACGGCGCTTCGACTTGGTGGTCGGTGCCGACGGGATGCACTCCACCGTACGGCGCCTGGTATTCGGACCTGAGCGGCAGTTCACGAGCGACCTGGGCCTGTACGGCGCGACCGTGCCGCTGGAACCCGACGCCGTCGAGGACCCGAGCGAGATGACGATGCTGACTGTGCCGAACCGGATGCTGGTCGTCCACCCCTCGCGGACCATTCCGCTCGCGATCTTCACCTTCCGGGCCGCACAGCCGGCCCCCCACGACCGCAAGAACATCGCCCTTCACAAGCAGACCGTGGCCGACGCGTACGCCGACGTGCGATGGCGGGCACCGGAACTCGTGGCGGCGTTCCTCGACCACCCGGCTCCGTTCTTCGACCGCCTGGCCACCATCCGAGTGCCCTCGTGGTCTCGCGGACGGGTCGTACTGCTCGGAGACGCAGCGGCGGCGACAGCCCTGCTGGGCGACGGCTCCAGCATGGCGATGGCGGGCGCGTACGCCCTCGCAGAAGAGCTCGCCACCCATCCCGGTGATCACACCCGCGCCTTCACCGCCTACGAGTCGCGGCTCCGCCGTGAGGTAGGCCCGCGGCAGCGACGCGTCGGCCTGCTCTCCAGGCTCATGGTGCCCCGGACCCGGCCGGGCCTCACGGTGCGCAACGCCGTGGGCCGCGCGGTCAGTCGCACGAACCGGATCGCCTCTCGCGAAGCCGCGAGCCTGTAGACCGAGTCCGCGCCGACCGGTCACCGGTCGGCGCCCCGCTCCGCGGTAGCTCTCAGCCGTGTCGGCGCCGCCATGTCCAACAAGCCCGGCTCGGCGTGGCAGGTCATCGCCGACGCGGCAGGTCAGCTTCTGGCAGCCTCACCCACCATTCCGGGCGCTCGCCACGACATGGATGCTGCCGGTGGCTACGCCCCCGGGGTTCCCTCCGGCAGGCTCCGCCCGCGGGCCCCGCTCGCGAGGGCCCTCCGCGGGGGCGGTCCGGGGAAGGCCGGCTGGTTCGGGGTCACGGCCTTCCACCAGGCAAGATGGGGGTATGCGACTGCGAATCTTCACCGAGCCCCAGCAGGGGGCCGACTACGACACCCTCCTCAAGGTCGCCAAGGCCACCGAGGACCTCGGCTTCGACGCCTTCTACCGCTCCGACCACTACCTGGCCATGGGCGACGGGGACGGCCTGCCGGGCCCCACCGATGCCTGGGTCACCCTGGCGGGCCTGGCCCGGGAGACCAGCCGGATCCGGCTGGGCACCCTTATGACGGCCGGCACCTTCAGGCTGCCGGGGCCGCTGGCGATCCAGGTCGCCCAGGTGGATGCCATGTCCGGGGGCCGGGTCGATTTCGGCCTGGGCTCGGGCTGGTTCGAGGACGAGCACACCGCCTACGGCATCCCCTTCCCCAAGGAGAAGTTCGGGCGCCTGGAGGAGCAACTCGCCATCATCACCGGGCTGTGGGAGACGCCGGCCGGCGAGAAGTTCACTTATGAGGGCACCTACTACCAGCTCAAGGACTCCCCGGCGCTGCCCAAGCCGCACCAGGACCATATTCCGGTGCTCGTCGGCGGCTTCGGCGCCAAGCGCACCCCGCGCCTGGCCGCCCGCTACGCCGACGAGTTCAACCTGCCCTTCGGCTCTCTGGCCGACACCGAGCAGCAGTTCGGCAGGGTGCGCGCCGCCGTCGAGGAGCACGGCCGCGCGGCCTCGGACCTGGTGTACTCGAACGCGCTGGTGGCCTGCGTCGGCAAGGACGACGCCGAGGTGACCCGCCGGGCGGCGGCCATCGGCCGGGATGCGGGCGAACTGCGGGAGAACGGGCTGGCCGGTACGCCCGCCGAGGTCGTCGACAAGATCGGCAAGTACGGCGAGCTGGGCGCCACCCGGATCTACCTCCAGATCCTGGACCTGAGCGACCTGGACCACCTCTCCCTGATCGCCGACCAGGTGCAGTCCCAGCTGTCGTGAGTCCCCGCTTTCGTAAGTATCAACGGCCATGAGTGACAGCCATGAGTGACAGCCCCGCCACCCCGCTCGCCGAGGCGCTCGCCGACGGCGTCGTCCTGCTGGACGGCGGCCTCTCCAACCAGTTGGAGGACCAGGGCAGCGACTTGGCCGACGAGCTGTGGTCGGCCAGGTTGCTGGCCGAGGATCCCGCACAGATCGAGGCCGCGCACGCCGCGTATGTGCGGGCGGGGGCGCGGGTGCTGATCACCAGTAGCTATCAGGCGTCCTTCGAGGGGTTCGCTCGCCGGGGGCTGGGGGCCGGGGAGGCCCGGCGGCTCTTCGGCCGCAGCGTCGGCCTCGCCCGCTCGGCGGCCCGCACCCCCGTCCCCGGGCGCCCGGGGAATTCCGGGGATTCCGGGGCCCCCGGGCCGGTGTGGGTCGCCGGTTCCGTGGGCCCGTACGGGGCGGTGCTGGCCGACGGGAGCGAGTACCGGGGCCGGTACGGGCTCGGCGTGCGCGAGTTGGCCGCCTTCCACCGGCCCCGGGTGGCGGCGCTGGCGGCGGCGGGGCCGGACGTCCTGGCACTGGAGACGGTGCCGGATGCGACCGAGGCCGAGGCGCTGCTGGATGCCGTGGCCGGATGCGGGGTGCCGGTGTGGCTGAGCTTCACCGTCGCCGGGGGCCGCACCCGCGCTGGCGGGCCGCTGGCGGAAGCCTTCGCCGTCGCCTCGGGAAACCCCCAGGTGCTGGCCGTCGGCGTCAACTGCTGTGCCGCAGAGGAGGTCGGCCCCGCGCTGGAGACGGCGGCACGGATGTGCCCAGGTACGCCGCTGGTCGCCTATCCCAACAGCGGTGAGGGCTGGGACGCCCGCCGCGCCGCCTGGGCGGGCACGCCCACCTTCGCCCCCGCCCTCGCCCGCGAGTGGGTTGCCCTCGGGGCGCGGCTGGTGGGCGGCTGCTGCCGGGTGGGGCCGGACGCCATCGCCGCCCTGGGGCGGGCCGTACAGCACCCCTGAACCGGCACCCCCGCTCCCGGCACCGCCTCTGGCACCCCCACAGATCCCGCGACGGGCGCCGCCCTCTGGCACGCCGGGGACGGGTTCGGCAGCGAGGGGGCGAGCGGCTCCGTCAGGATGTGCGCATGGGATTTCACGTCGCCTCCGAGACCGGACGGCTCCGGCGCGTCATCGTGCACCGGCCGGGACTCGAACTGAAGAGACTCACCCCCACCAACAAGGACGACCTCCTCTTCGACGACGTGCTGTGGGTGCGCCGGGCAGGGCAGGAGCACGACGCGTTCGCCGGCACGCTGCGCGAACTCGGCGTCGAGGTGCACCTGTTCGCCGATCTGCTGGCCAGGTCCCTGGACATTCCGGCCGCCCGCTCACTGGTCCTGGACCGGGTCTTCGACGAGAAGGAGTACGGCCCCCTGGCGACGGACCACCTGCGGGCCGCCTTCGACCGGTTGCCCACCCCCGAGCTGACCGAGGCGCTGATCGGCGGGATGACCAAACGGGAGTTCCTGGAGCAGTGCGCCGAACCGGCCTCGGTGCGCTTCCATGTGATGGATCTGGACGACTTCCTGCTGGCGCCGCTGCCGAACCACATCTTCACCCGCGACACCTCCGCGTGGGTCTATGACGGGGTCTCGATCAACGCGATGCGCTGGCCGGCGCGGCAGCGCGAGACGGTGCACTTCGAGGCGATCTACCGCCACCATCCGCTGTTCGCGGGCCCGGCGGCGGGCCCGGGCTTCCATACCTGGTCGGAGGGGCAGTCGGCGTATCCGTCCACCATCGAGGGCGGCGATGTCCTGGTCATCGGGAACGGCGCGGTGCTCATCGGGATGAGCGAGCGGACGACTCCGCAGGCGGTGGAGATGCTGGCGCGCGGGCTGTTCGCGCAGGGCTCGGCCCGCACGATCGTGGCGCTGGACATGCCCAAGCGCCGCGCCTTCATGCACCTGGACACGGTGATGACGATGGTCGACCAGGAGACCTTCACCCAGTACGAGGGCCTGGGCATGCTGCGCTCGTACACCATCGAGCCGGGTGCGGGCCCGAGCGAGCTGAAGGTCACCGACCACGCGCCCGACCACATGCACCGCGCGATCGCCGCCGCGCTGGGCCTGGACCGGATCCGGGTGCTGACCCCGACCCAGGACGTGCACGCGGCCGAGCGCGAGCAGTGGGACGACGGCTGCAACGTGCTGGCCATCGAGCCGGGCGTGGTGCTGGCGTACGAGCGCAATGTGACGACCAACACCCATCTGCGCAAGCAGGGCATCGAGGTGCTGGAGATCCCTGGCAGCGAACTGGGGCGCGGGCGCGGCGGGCCACGCTGCATGAGCTGCCCCGTCGAGCGGGACCCGGCGACCGGCGGCGGCCCCGGGCCGGTCTCGCACCCGCGTCCCCTTGCATAGAGATTCTTGTACCCGTATACAATTCCAGGCCCAGATACGGAGCGGGAGCCCGTCCACGCAACAGCGAGCTAGGAGCCGACATGGCAGCAGATCTCAAGGGCCGCCACTTTCTCAAGGAGCTGGACTTCACCCCCGAGGAGTTCCGCGGCCTGATCTCGCTGGCGGCCGAGCTGAAGGCCGAAAAGCGCGCGGGCGCCGAGCGGCAGCGGCTGACCGGCCGCAACATCGCGCTGATCTTCGAGAAGTCCTCGACCCGCACCCGCTGCTCCTTCGAGGTGGCCGCGGCCGACCAGGGCGCCCACACCACCTACCTCGACCCCGCCGGGTCCCACATAGGACTCAAGGAGTCGGCCAAGGACACCGCGCGCGTGCTCGGGCGAATGTACGACGGCATCGAGTACCGGGGCACCGGCCAGGAGATCGCCGAGGAGCTGGCGGCACACGCCGGGGTGCCGGTCTTCAACGGGCTGACCGACGAATGGCACCCCACCCAGATGCTGGCCGACGTGCTGACCATGACCGAGCACGCGCCCGGTGCCCCCGCGACACCGCTGGAGGAGATCTCGTACGCCTACCTCGGCGACGCCCGCTACAACATGGGCAACTCCTACCTGGTGACCGGCGCACTGCTGGGCATGGACGTGCGCATCGTGGCCCCCCGCGCGCTGTGGCCCGAGCAGTGGATCGTCGCCCGCGCGCACGAGCTGGCCGAGCGGACCGGCGCCCGCATCACGCTGACCGACCAGGTCGAGGAGGGCGTGCGCGGTGCCGACTTCGTGACGACCGACGTATGGGTCTCCATGGGCGAGCCCAAGGACGTGTGGTCGGAGCGCATCGAGCTGCTGCGCCCGTACGCGGTGACCATGGACGTGCTGCGTGCGACGGGGAAGCCGGAGGTGCGCTTCATGCACTGCCTGCCCGCCTTCCACGACCTGAGCACGAGCGTCGGCCGGGAGATCTACGACGAGCACGGGCTGACCTCACTGGAGGTGACCGACGAGGTCTTCGAGTCGGCATACTCGGTGGTCTTCGACGAGGCCGAGAACCGGCTGCACACCATCAAGGCCGTCCTGGTGGCGACTCTCGGCTAGGACTTACCGGCCCCGGTCGTGGCAGGGGCCGGCCCTGTGTCACAGCCTGAGTCGGGGCCGAACGGGTGCCCTGTGTGCATAGTCATACGCATATATGCGGGTCCATGCATAAAGGACGGTAGGATGGCGGAAGCCTCGAAGGGTCCGGGCGCAGCAGCCCGGACCCTTTCTTTGCGCCCGCCCCCACCCCCGCACCACCCTGGAAGCCGCCCCATGCCCCGCTCCGGCCTGCGCGTCAAGTCCCCCGATCTCCTGGTGGCCGAGTCCGGCGCCGACCGGGAGGGCCACGGCCTCCAGCGCACCATCGGGCCCTTCCAGCTCGTCTGCTTCGGCATCGGGGCAATCGTCGGCACGGGCATCTTCGTCGGCCTGTCCGACACCGTGGCCGAGGCCGGGCCCGCGGTCATCGTCTCGTTCCTCCTCGCCGCGCTGACCTGCGTCTTCACCGCCTTCTCCTTCGCGGAACTGGGCGGCGCCATCCCGGTGTCCGGCAGCTCGTACTCCTACGCCTACGCCACCCTCGGCGAGCGCGCCGCCTTCCTCGTGGGCTGGTGCCTGCTGCTGGAGTACGGCGTCTCGGTCTCGGCGGTCTCCATCGGCTGGGGGCAATACCTCAACGAACTGCTGGAGAACACGGTCGGCTGGCACATCCCGGCAGCCCTCGCCGACGCGCCGGGACACGGCGGCGTCGTCAACGTACCGGCCGTGATCGTGATGCTGCTCGCCGCCGCCTTGCTGGTGCGGGGTGTACGGGAGAGCGCGCGGGCGACGGCCGCCATGGCCGTCATCAAGGTCGGCATCCTCGTGCTGTTCTGCGCGATCGCGTTCACCGCCTACGACGCGGGCAACCTCTCCCCCTTCGCGCCCGAGGGTATCGGCGGAATCGGCGCGGGCGCCTCGCTGGCGTTCTTCTCCTTCATCGGCTTCGACGCCATATCGACCGCCGGCGAGGAGGTCAAGAATCCGCGCAGGAACATCCCCCTCGCCATCTTGATCACCATCGGCTGTGTCGCGCTGCTCTACTGCCTGGTCTCGGTCGCGGCACTGGGCGCGATGCCCTGGGAGCAGGTCGGCGGCAAGCCCGCGGCGCTCTCGCTGATCGTCAACCACGCCACCGGGTCCGCCTTCGGCTCCTCCGTCATCGCCGTCGGCGCGGTGGTGGCCATCGCCTCGGTGGTGCTGGCAGTGATGTACGGGCAGACGCGGATCCTGATGTCGATGTCCCGGGACGGCCTGGTGCCCGGGGTGTTCGAGCGGATCTCGCCGAAGACCTCGACCCCCGTCGCGAACACCTGGATCGTCAGCCTCGTCTTCGCCGTACCGGCCGCCGTGGTGCCGCTGGATGTGGTGCTGGACATGACCGTGATCGGCACCCTGGCCGTCATGGCCGTGGTGAACATCTGCGTGATCGCGCTGCGCCGCTCCCGCCCCGGCCTCCCGCGCCGCTTCCGGGTGCCGCTCTACCCGGTGGCACCGCTGCTGGGCGTGGCCTTCTGCCTGTATCTGATGTACGGGCTGCCGCTGGTCACCTGGCTCCAGTTCGCGGTCTTCCTGCTGGCCGGGGCGCTGGTCTACACACTCTACGGCCGTCGCCGCTCGCGGCTGGCTACGGGCGGTGAGGACGGGAAGGACGGGGAGGACGGGGAGGACGGAGACGCCTCCGAGCCCGTCACTCCTCGGGCCCGAGGGTGAACCAGACCGTCTTGCCGTCTCCGTTGACCGTGCTGCCGCAGGAGGCGCTGAGGCTGCGGATCAGCAGCAGCCCGCGCCCGTCCTCGGCCAGATCCTCCAGCCGCAGCACGTTCGGGGCCCCGGCCCGCTGACCGGCACCCGCGCCCCGGGCCTCCGCGTCACGCCCGGCCGCTGCTGCGGACCCCGCTTCCCTGGCCGCTTCGTAGCGCTCGGCCTCCCGGACCCCCGCATCCTCTTCGTGCGGCGGCGGCAGCGGGGCCGCCTCGGGCGGCTCCGCCGGGAGGCCGGAGACGGGGCGCGGATCGCGGTCGCGGACCTCGACCAGCAGGCCGTCGCCCTTCTCGGAGACCGTCAACGACACGGCGGCCTCATCCGAGGTGTGCTCGACGGCGTTGGTGACCAGCTCGCAGACCAGCAATTCGGCGGTCTCCCCATCGACGCCGGAGCGCAGCTCGGTCAGCGCGGTACGCACGACGGCCCGCGCGATGGGCGCCGCGGGCGGCGAGTGCGGCAGTTCGATGTGCCACGAAGTGGTACGCGCTGCGTCCATGGCCGCTGTCCGATCAGTGGTGAAAGCCGCTTTGGGTACCGGGACCGGTCTCGCCCCTGGTCAGGCGCTCGACGCAGCTCTCGATGTCCCGGGCCAGCAGCGTCAGCTTGTCGTAGCCGATGCCGTGCCGCACCAGGACGCGCTGGATGACGGTCTCGTCCCGGTCGGCGGGCAGCGGGTAGGAGGGGACCTGCCAGCCGCGCCGTCCGAGCTGGTCGGTCAGCTCGTAGAGGGTGAACCCGGCGGCCCCCGGGTCCTTGAGCGTCCAGGAGACGGCGGGCAGCGCGCCCTCCCCGTCGTAGACCAGGCGGAACGGCTCCATTCGGGCGACCCGCTCCCCCAGGGCCCGCGCCGCGGACGAGGCGGCCTCGTAGACCTTGCGGTAGCCCTCGCGGCCGTAGCGCAGCAGGGAGTAGTACTGCGCGACGACCTGGCCGCCGGGGCGCGAGAAGTTCAGGGCGAAGGTGGGCATGTCGCCGCCGAGGTAGTCGACCCGGAAGATCAGCTCCTCCGGCAGATACGCGGCGGTACGCCACACCGCCCAGCCCACGCCCAGCGGCGCCATGCCGTACTTGTGGCCCGAGGCGTTGATGGACACGACGCGCTCGACGGCGAAATCCCAGACCAGGGAGGGCTGGAGAAAGGGCGCGACGAACCCGCCGCTGGCCGCGTCCACGTGCACGGGAATGTCCAGCCCCGTCTCGTCGTACAGCGCGTCGAGCTCCGCCGCGATCTCCCGCACCGGCTCGTAGTCACAGGTGAAGGTGACGCCGAGAATGGCGATGACGCCGATGGTGTTCTCGTCGATGTATTCCCTCACCTGGTGCGGGCGCAGCCCGGTCGCGCCCTCTTCCAGCGGAATCTGACGCAGTTCCACATCGAAATAGCGGGCGAATTTCTCCCAGCACACCTGCACCGGTCCGCAGACGATGTTGGGGCGGTCCGCCGGTTTCCCCGCCGCCTCGCGGGCCGCGCGCCAGCGGAACTTGAGCGCCAGACCGCACAGCATGGCCGCCTCGCTGGAGCCCGTGGTGGAGCAGCCCATCGTGGTCTCGCCGGCCGGGGAGTGCCACAGGTCGGCGAGGATGTGGACACAGCGGGACTCGATCTCGGCCGTCTGCGGGTACTCGTCCTTGTCCACCAGGTTCTTCGGCAGGCACTCGTCCATGAGGTCGTGCACCTCGGATTCCACCCAGGTGGTGCAGAACGTGGCGAGATTCTGCGCCGAGTTGCCGTCGAGCGCCAGTTCATCGAGCACGAGGGCACGCACGGCTCTGGGTGACGACTGCGTCTCAGGGATGCGGTGTTTGGCGAGCCGCTTTTCACTGATCGGCATGGAATAGAAATCGTCGAACTGTTCCGAGGGCGCGGCGGACACCGAATGTACGGCCATTTTCCGTCCTGTTCTGAGCGGAATCCTGCGGCGGTGCTGCCGTCACCCTAGGAGCCGTCACGGGCCCGGCTTTCCAGGCGCGGGGCGCCGATCGGGTGAGGGGCCCCCGCTGGGAATGCCGGGCCGGGCCGGAACCGCCGGCCCGTGACGTGGCCGCGCGGTGCGGCCTCGTGACGGGGCCTTGTGGCGTGACGTGGCGTGACCGGGGCGGCGGCCTTCAGGAAGCGTCGCCGCCGGGACCGCCGGGGTTCTCGCCGCTCTCGGTGCTCTCGGTGCTCTCGGTGCTCTCGGTGCTCTCGGTGCTCTCGGTGCTCGCGCCGCTCTCGCTGTTTCCGCTGTCCTCGCCGTTCCCGACGTCCCCGGGCCCCTCGGAGAGGCGGCCCGCGCCGTGGGGGCGGCCCTGGCGGGCCATCTCCTCGCGGGTCAGGCGCTCCAGGTCGGCCATGCGGGCCTCGAACTCGGGGTCGTCCTCCTCCTCGTCCGCAGCGCCACCCTCGCCGTCCCCGGCCTCCCCCGAGACGCCCTGGGCACGCAGCCGCTCGTCCTGGATACCGGAGGGCGGGTCGGGGTCGAAGTCCGAGGGGCGGGGCGGTTCGGGGCCGTCCGGACCGATGCGGACCAGGCGTTCGACACGGACGAGGCGCAGGTGGCGTCCCGCGAAACGCAGTTCCACGCCTCGCTCCTCATCGAGGAGGTCGGCGGCTTCCTTGTAGGCGGCGCGCGTGGCCTCATCCAGGCCACGCATCGCCGGCTGGAGGACGCGCAGCCTCATGGTGAGCGCGTCGCGGGCCGTCTGCGGGCTGGTGCCGTGGCTGGTCTCCCGCCGCCAGACGCCGTGCTCCTCCTCGGTGAACAAGAAGACGGGCGGCAGCAGGACGCCTCCGGGGTGGGTGGCGGCTGCGCGCCTGGTGTCGGCGCGGACTGCCTCGTCGTCGCCCGCCTTGTGGGCCGGCGCGAGCAGTTCGGTCTTGAAGAGGGCTTCGGAGAGCCCGGTCGGGATGGCCGTGTCGAGGACGAATCCGTCGGTACGGTCGGGCAGTCGGTGCGCGGTACCGGGGCGTGCCGGGTCCGGGTCCGAGGGGCGGGGCGGCTCGGGCCCGTCGGGGCCCATCCGCAGGAAGTTCTCCGCGCGCACCACGCGGTGGCGCTCACCGAGGACGGTCAGCTCGTCGATGGCCTCCCAGTCCAGCCGCTTCGCGGCGCGCAGACAGGCGTCCCGTGTCTCCTCGTCCCCGGCCTCGCCCGCCCGGCGGGCCCGCCGACGGAAATGAGCGGCCAGCGCGTCCCGCGCGTCCTGCGGGGTGATCGAACCGAAGTGGCCGTGCAGCCGCCAGCCGCCCTGCTCCAGCTCCCGCGCCGATCCGAAGACGGGACTGGTTCCCACGAGCTCGGGGTAGCGCTCGCGTGCCTGCCATGCTTCCTCGTCCGCCATCGCGGCGACCGGCTCCTCCACGGCCGCCACCCGGATCGCCCGGTAGGACGGGACGTCGTCACTCTCGCCATGCATTCCGCAAGTATGCGCTCGACTACCGTACGTGCGGGACCTGTTGGTCTTTCCACCCCGCACAGGGAGGGATCGGACATCTGTGCGGCGAGCAGTCCGAAGCCCTGCTCCGCCGCCTGCTGCCTTTCGTCACGTCCGGGGACGGGGCTTGGGGCGGTGCACCCTGCCGAGGCGGCGGCCCAGGAGGAGGTAGCCGAGGGCGGCGCCGGTGGCGTTGAGGATGACGTCATCGATGTCGAAGGCGCGGCCGGTCACCCAGACCCCCTGGACCGTCTCGACCAGCAGCATCACCAACGCGGCGCACAGCGTGACGCGGAAGAAGCCGCGCGTCTGCGGAGCCATCACCGGCAGCAGGACGCCGAAGGGGACACCGAGCACGATGTTCCCGCCGAGCTGCTGGGCGGCCTGGCGCAGCGCGGGCCGGTCCAGGTATTCGCGGAGGGAGTCGCCGGGGCGCAGATTGGTGTGGGTGAGGCGCTCGGCCGCCGCCGAGGGCTCCAGCGTCACCCGGGAGAGGAGCGCGGCGAACAGGACCAGCGCCGCGAAGGCCATCAGCGTCGCCAGCACCCGCGCCACCAGCCGCCCGGGTCCGGGGCCCCGTCGCGCCGCCGCCGGAGCGGCCGGACGGCGCGGGGCACGGGCGCCGGTGCCGGTGGCCTTACCGGTGCCGGTACCGGCGCCGGCGCCCTTTCCGGTACCTGGGGCGCCCCCTTCGGAAGGCTTGCGGCCGGTGGCGGGCTTGTCGCCCGGGGCCCGCTTGCGCTGGGTGGCTGCGGACTCGCTGCCCGCGGCGGGCTCGTCATCGGTGGCCGGTCTGATTCCCATCGTCGGCCTGATCCCCATCCCGGACCTCCAACTCGATGGCGGGGCGGTGCGCTCGGCAGCGGCGCGCGCCGGGCGGCGGTGCGCTCAGTGCAGGGCCAGTACGGCGCGTACGGTCTTGCCGCCGCGAGGGTCCGGGACCGTACGGATGTGCCGGCTCAGAGTGCGGACCAGCAGCAGGCCCCGGCCGCCCTCCTCCAGTTCGCCGACGCTCCCGGGCCGGGGCTCGCGCTCCGGCGCGAGCCCTGATCCCGGCTCGGATGCCCGTTCGAGCGGCGGTGCCCATGAGGGCATCCCCGCACCGTCGTCGCGCACCTCGACGGTCACATCGTCGTGAACGCTGGTCAGCCGCAGGCGGCAGCAACCGCCCCCGTACCGTACGGCGTTGGTGACCAGTTCGGAGACGACGAGCTGGGCGCGGTCCGACCGGGCGGCCCGCACCGCCGAGCCGTGCAGAAAGCCCGCCGTCAGCCGCCGTGCCCAGCGGGCCGAGGCCGCCTCGGCGGGCAGCACGTACTCTGCGCGACTCGGGCGCCGGCTCGCGGCTCGCCCCGGGCGCGGGTCCGCGCCCGTGTCCCGTTCTCGACCCTGCACCCGTTCGGCGCCCGGACCGGGGCGCCCCTCGAAGCTTCGGCCCGCACCCATGATGCTCACTCTCCTTGAGAGGACGGCTGCTTGAGCGGACGGCTGCGCGTCACCGCGGAACGGGGTTCCCCCGCTCGCGTCCCGCAACCCCGCCGGGGTCCGGGTCCGGCGGGGCTTTCACGGGACCTCCACGAACCGGTCATGGCATTCCCGACTGCGGGCGGTGTGCCCGGTGTTGTTAGGGTTCGCTCGTGAGTACGAAGATCGGGGCGCCTTTCCGCGCCGCACACCCCCCTCGGCGCCTCGTCGGCGCGTCCCGTTCCCTCCTCACGTGCGCCGCGCTCGGCGCGCTCGTAGCGGGCTGCACCACCTCCGGCTCCTCCTCCGGCGGCTCCGGCACCGACCGGCCCGGCACGGTCCGGGCCCCCGGCGCGAACGTGGCCTTCGACTACCAGCTCGGCGGCGCCTACCAGCCGCCGGGCGGCGTCCGCGCCGTCTCGCGCGACCGCGGCGCGAAGCCGACCCCCGGGCTGTACAACATCTGCTACGTCAACGCCTTCCAGACCCAGCCCGGCAAGGCCATCGGCTGGTGGAAGCGGCACCACTCGGAGCTGCTGCTCAAGAAGGACGGCGAACTGGTGGTCGATGAGGACTGGAACGAGCCGCTGCTGGACATCTCGACCGCGGACAAGCGCGAGGCCCTGATGAAGATCGTCGGGCCGTGGCTCGACGGCTGCGCCGAAGCGGGATTCGACGCGGTCGAGCCGGACAACCTCGACTCCTACGAGCGCTCCAAGGGCGAGCTGACCACCAAGGACGCGGTGGCCTTCGCCCGGCTGCTGGCCGAGCGCGCCCATCAGCGGCACCTGGCGATCGCCCAGAAGAACTCCACGGATCTGCTCCCGCAGCACTCCCGTATCGGCTTCGACTTCGCCGTCGTCGAGGAGTGCGCGCACTACAAGGAGTGCGGGGAGTACGCGAAGGCGTACGACGACAGGCTCTTCGACATCGAGTACGTGCCCGAGGACTTCACGGCCGCGTGCCGCCGCTACGGCGACGACCTCTCGGTGACGCTGCGCGATCGCGATGTCCGCCCGGCGGGCGAGAAGGGGTACGTCGCCAAGCGCTGCTGAGCGATCCCGGCGGGCCCGTCCGGCCCGAACGGCCCGGCCGGTTCCGGACGGTCGCGCGGCCTGCGCTCGCCGGGCGACAGGGGGCGCGCACACCTACCCTGGTGACATGGGCCGGCATCGTCACGCACGGTCGGCGAACGCCGACGACCTGCTGTCGCAGCTCGGCCGGCTCACCGCCAGGGCCCGGGAGGAGATCGAGGTCCAGCGAGCCCGCGTGGAGCTGGCCGAGGCCCTCCAGCGCGGCATGCTGCCCTCCGCCCTGCCCACCGCCGACGGACTCCGGGTGGCGGCACGCTACTCCCCCGCGCGCAGCGGGCTGGACATCGGCGGCGACTGGTACGACGGCTTCCGGCTCCCGGACGGGACCCTCGCCTTCAGCATCGGCGACGTACAGGGCCACGACGTGGAGGCCGCCGCCTATATGGGCCAGGTCCGCATCGTGCTGCGGGCGGTGGCCGCCACCGGGACGGCCGACCCGGGCCACATCCTGCACACCGCCAACGAGCTGCTGGTGGCCATGGACAACCCGCTCTTCGCGACCTGCGGCTTTCTGCGGTTCGACCCGGTGACCTGGCGGCTGGAGTCCGCCCGCGCCGGGCACAACGGCGCGGTCTTCGCCCGCGCCGACGGTACGAGCGGCATCGTGCAGGACGAGGGCGGGCTGCCGCTGGCCGTTCAGGAGGACGAGCCCTACCCCGTCACCCGCCACCGCCTCGACCAGCCCGGCGCCCTGGTACTGCTGACCGACGGCGTGGTCGAGGGGCCCACCTTCCATCTGGAGGAGGGCCTGGCCGAGGTGGAGCGGGTGCTGCGCGAGGGCGTGCACGAGGAGCCGGACACGCTGGCCGACCGGGTCATGGAGGTGGCGGAGATGACCGGGCACAGCGACGACGCCGCCGTACTGGTGCTGTGCTACGACGGGCCGGAGGCGTGTCACACCGCTGCCCGCCGGGCCGGCGTTGTCTGATGAACGGGTGGCACGCACCGAGAAGCCGACGAGCGAGCGACCGTCCCCCCTCGGACGAGCCGCCGTCCACTGGCTGCGCGTCCTGCTGATCGCCGGGTGCTACTACGCGGGCGGACGCCTCGGCCTGCTGTGGCACGTGCGGGTCGAGGGCGCCGTCGTCACCCCGTTCTGGCCTCCCACCGGCATCGCCCTGAGCTTCCTGCTGTACTTCGGCCCGCGCGTGTGGCCGGGGGTCGCGCTGGGGGCGCTGCTGGTGGTCTGCGGGATGGGCCCGGTCAGCTATGCCACGGTGGGGTTCGTCGTGGGCAACACCCTCTCGCCGCTGATCGCGTTCGTCCTGCTGTACCGTGCCCGGTTCCGCATCGAACTGGACCGGCTCAGGGACGCGGTCAGCCTCGTCTTCCTGGGCGCTTTCCTCGGGATGCTGACGAGCGCGACGTTCGGCACCCTGATGACGGTCGTCAACGACAACATCGCGTGGGCGGAGTTCTGGCCCGTCTGGTCGGCGTGGTGGGCGGGCGACGCGGTGGGCGTACTGGTGATCACACCGCTGCTGCTGGCCCTGCGGAAGCTGCGCAGGCCCTCGGGCATACAGCGCCCGGCGGAGGCGGCCGTGCTGGTGGCCGCGACCGTGGGGCTGGCGATCGTGGCGACCAGAAGCCCGGTGAACCTGCTGTTCCTGGTCTTTCCGCTGCTGGTATGGGCCTCGCTGCGCTTCCAGCTCGCGGGCAGCGCGCTGTGTACGGCCATCGTCTCGATCACCGCTACCTGGGCGGCAACGGAGAGTACCGGCGCCTTCGAACACCACTCCCTGATCGAGGGCATGATCAGCCTTCAGGCGCTCAACGGCTCGGTCGCGCTCACCGGGCTGCTGCTGGCCGCCGTGACGGCGGAGAAGCACAACACCCAGCGCAAGATCGAGCAGGCGTGCGAAGAGCTGGCCGAGATGGTCGACCAGCTCGCGCCCCAGGGGCGCGGACGCCGCTCGTTCCCCGCCGGGGGACGTACGGGCCAACGGGAGCCGTGATCCGGCACCGGGCCGTCGGGGGCAGCGATATTGCGGTGCGGGCCCGCGCGGCCCCGGATAGGTTCGCGCGCATGTACGACCAAGGCCAGGAGCCGCCAAGTCCCCTTTCCCTGCTGCGCGTCGAGATGGAGGTCCTCTGGGACCTCGACGAACGCGGACGGCTCACCGGCCCGGCACCACTGCTGGCGGTCGCGGAGAGCGACGCCGGGGAGACCGGGGAGAGTGGCGCCGGGGAGGGCGGCTTCGGGAAGAGCGGCGGGGCAGAGGGTGCCGGGGAGTGCGCGGTGCTCGTCGGGGCCGGGGTGCCCGACGACCTCGCGGAGAGTCTGGAGCGGCTCGCGGCGATGCCGTCCCCGCCGGGGCTGCCGCCCGTGGCGATCAGCCGGGGTGCGGCACTGCTCGCCGGGGTGTGCGGGCCCACCGTGGCCTCGGCGGCCCCGAGTTACCTGGTCCGGGCGGATACGGCGTACCCCAGCGGCATCCGGATCGGCGGCACCCGGATCGTCACCCACGCCGGCCTCGCGAACGGCGGCGACAGATCCCTGGACTCTGGGACCGCCGGACTGCTGGGGGGCGGAAACCCCGGCGACTGGTCTCCTTCCGAGTGGCGCGACCTGCTCGCCGGGCGGCTCGGGCCCTGGGCGGTGGCGTACGAGAAGGGCCAGATCGTGGCCGTCTGCCACACCCCGGTGGCCTCCGCCCACGGGGCCGAGGCCGGAGTGTGGACCCGCCCCGGTTTCCGGGGGCGGGGCCTGGCGGCAGCGGTGACCGCGCGCTGGGCGGGGACCTTCCCGCCGGGCCGCCACCTCTTCTACAGCACCACCTCGGACAACCGCTCCTCGCAGAGGGTCGCCGCCCGGCTGGGCCTCCTCCCGCTGGGGCGGGTGTGGCGCCTGTCGCGTCCGGGAGAAGAGGGAACACACGCCGAGCGGCCCTGGCCGTACGACCTCGCCGGCTCCGCGTGAGCGGGCACCGGACGTTCTCCCGGCGTCCCCCTATGTCCCGTCGAGGCTTGCCCGAAACATTGCCAACTGACGTGGTGTGGGGCCCGGTTCCCCGGGTGGATAGTGAGGGCGGGTGCCCGCGCTGACGGTTCACCTGTGACCTGGGGCGCATTCCGAGGCTCCCCCCTCGCCCCCAGGTCACCTCCCGCCCACTCGGGGCCACCCGCGCCGGGCCGGGCCGCACACCCGCAGGCTTCGGCCGGGTGTGCGGCCCGGCCGCGGCCCTCACAGCACGATCCAGCCGCTCCGCTCGCCGCTCTCCAGCCGGTGCAGCAGCAGCCCTTCGCGCAGGGCCCAGGGGCAGACCGTCAGCGTCTTCAGGTCCAGCAGGTCCATGGCCGTATGGGCGACGACCGCCCCGGCGAGGGACTGGGCGGCGCGGGGCGCGGAGATGCCCGGCAGCTTCGCGCGCTGCGCCGCCGTTCTTCTGGAGAGCCGCTTCACCGCCGCCGCCAGGTCCTCGCGATCGAGCACCCGCTGCACGAAGGGCCCCTTGCGGCCGGGGGCGGCCCCGCACAGGCGCGCCAGTTGCTGGAAGGTGCGGGAGGTCGCGGCGGTGGCGACGGGCGACTCCCAGCGGATCCGCGCGCCCACGTCCCGCAGTTGGTGCCGGGTCTCGCGCCGTACGCTCTTGAGCGCGTGGCCCGGCGGCGGGTCCTGGTCGCCGAAGTGGTCCCGGGTCATCCGGGCGGCGCCCAGCGGGGCCGAGGTGGCGAAGTCCGGGAGGCCGGTGCGGCCGAACGCCACCTCAAGAGAGCCGCCTCCGATGTCGAGCATCGCCAGCGGGCCCGCCCGCCATCCCATCCAGCGCCGCGCCGCCAGGAACGTCAGCTCGGCCTCGCGCCTTCCGTCCAGCACACACAGCGGCACCCCGGACCTGGCGCGCACCGTCTCCAGGATCTGCTCCCGGTTGGGCGCGTGCCGGACGACGGCGGTGGCCACCGCGTACAGCTCGGCCGCGCCCAGGCGCCGCGCCTCGGCGTGTGCCTCGGTCACCGCGTCGGCGAGCAGGTCCACCGCTTCGCGCGGCAGCGTGCCGTCCTTGTCCACCCAGTGCGCCAGCCGCAGCCGCCACTTGGCGGTGTGCACCGGAAGCGGGGCCGCGCCGGCGCCGTCGGCCACCTCCAGGCGCACCGAGTGCGAGCCGACATCCACCACGGCCCAGCGCGGCCCCGTACCCGGCGTATCCGGCGTACCCGGCATGCCAGCCCCCCGGCCCGCTCAGCCGGCCACGACGGAGTCGTCCTCGGCGCGGGCGCCGGGGAGCTGGTGGCGGGCGGCGATGAGCGCGGCGTCGATGTCGCGGGTTCCGGTGGAGACGCACAGCGTGTAGGCGATGTCGTCCAGCCGCTGGCGCGCCTGCGGCGAGCCGTCCTCGGCGTGCAGGGCTTCGAGCACCTCGTACTCGGCGATGAGGTCGCGCAGGACGGCGGGATGCGCCATGAGCATGGGGAGTCCTTTCGTCAGTCCGGAATCCGGGGTGGGGAAGCGGGAGTTCGGAAGCCGGGGTTCGGAGTTCGGAGTGCGGTGGCGTGCGGGTGCGTCCGTGTTCCTCGTACCCCCCTGACCGGGATTTCGCGCGCCCGGAAAGGTGCGGGCGGAGGCGGCGGCACGGCGCACGGTCGCAGGGGAGGGCGCCGTGCCGCCGCAAGGAACGCGGGCGAGACCGGCGGAAGCCCCGTCAGGTGGTGGCCGCGGCGGGTGCGGTGGGGGCCTTGGCCGGGGCGGGGCCCGTGGCCGTGACCCGTCGGCGGGCCGGGCGGCTGCCCGCGCGCTGCCCGCGCGAGGGGTGCCGGCGGCCGTGGTCGTGCTCGACCTTCTGGCGCACCTCCTGGCAGCTGCGGGAGATCAGCCGGGAGACGTGCATCTGGGAGACGCCGAGTTCCTCGCCGATCTTCGACTGGGTCATTCCGCAGAAGAACCGCAGGTACAGCACGCGGCGCTGTCGCTCGGGCAGCTCTTGCAGGCAGGGCTTGACCGCCTCGCGGGCGACCACCTGGTCGTAGCGCGGCTCGCTGTGTCCGAGGACGTCCGCCAGCGCGACGCCGTCCTCGTCGCCACCGCCGAGGGTCGCGTCCAGCGACAGGGAGCTGAAGCTCTCCAGGGCCTCCAGGCCGGTACTGACGTCCTCCTCGGACAGCCCGCTGTGCTCTGCGATCCGCGCCACGCTCGGCGAGCGGCCGTCGATACCGGTGTTCAGCGCCTTGACGGAGGAACGGACCTTGTTGCGCAACTCCTGTATACGGCGCGGGACATGGACGTCCCAGGTGTGGTCGCGAAAGTGCCGCCGGATCTCGCCGACGATGGTGGGGACGGCGAACGGCACGAACGGGGTGCCGTGCGCGGGATCGTAGCGGTCCACGGCCTTGACCAGACCGAGCGCCGCGACCTGCTCCAGGTCCTCCAGCGTCTCGCCACGGCTGCGGTACTTCGCCGCCAGCCGGTGCGCCATAGGCAGCCATGCCTCCACCAGGCGCTCGCTCAGCGCCTGACGTTCGGGTCCCTCGGGCAGAGTGGCCAGCTTCTTGAAGTCGTCCGCCGTCTCCGGGGCGTCCTCGTGGCTGTGGCGCGCTCGTTCGGCGCGGTATCGCACGGTGCTCATTCGGATCTCGCTCCTCCCGTCTCTGCTGCCTCAACAGTTCGCGGGAGAGGTGGCACAGGGCACACCCGGGGCGACCTGTGCGGCCGTCTCCCGCGGATGTGCCTGCACCTCCCAAGCACTTGGTGCCTCTTCTTCTCCGGCGCCCGGAGGAGCAAACCCCCGGCCGTGAAATTCCTCGGAGAAGATCCCGGAGGCGCGGCTCCGGGGACTTCTGATGCGGGTGATGCGAGTGTGACCCACGGAACAGACAGGTTCAGACAGGTTCGTCTACGGTGCGGACATGTCCGAACAGGCGCGTAAGCATCAGCGGGTGGCCCGGATCCTGGGCCGCGAGATCAGAGGCGGAGCGCTGCGCGCCGGAAGCCGGCTGCCGGGAGAGCACGCACTGACCCAGCGCTTCTCGGTCAGCCGCTCCACCGTGCGGGAGGCGCTGCGCACCCTCGCCGACGAGGGCCTTGTGCGCACCCACCCCGGCATAGGTTCCTTCGTCAGCTTCGACGGTGCCCCGCTGGACAACCGGCACGGCTGGAAGCAGGCCCTCACCGAACAGGGTGTGGCGCCCGAGACGACGGTGCTGCGGCTGGAGACCCTCCGGGACGCCGCGCTGGCGGCCGAGCTGGGCACGGACAGCGACGCGTTCCTCGCCGTCGATCGCATGCGCACGCTCCCCGGCGGCGTGCGGCTCTCCCTGGAGCGCAGCCGGGTGCCGCTGCATCCGGGACTGGCGGAGGTGCCCCGCACCGGCCTGGTGGACGGCTCGCTGACCGCGACCCTCGCCGCCGCCGGTCTCGTGGTGGCCGCCGGGCAGCAGCGCGCCACGGCCGTACCCCTGGAGGAGGGGGACGCCGGACTGCTGGGGCGCCCGTCCGGTACCTCCTTCCTCCAGGTGACCCGCGTGGGCCGCTCGCCCATGGGCGCGGTCATCGAGCACGTGGTGAGCCTGCTGGATCCCGAGCGGTTCGAACTGCGCGTCAGCTTCGGCGAATCCGGCCCGGACTGACCCGGGAGACCGCCCCCGGCACCCCACACGAACACGACAAGAACTCGGAACGTCACACATGAACGACCCCCGCACCGACCGCGCCCAAGGCGCCCTCTACGGCCTGGCACTGGGCGACGCGCTCGGCATGCCGACCCAGATCATGCCGCGCGCCGCCATCACGGCGCGCTTCGGACAGGTCACCGGTTTCGAGGCCGGCCCGCCGGACAACCCCGTGGCCGCCGGGATGCCCGCGGGCAGCGTCACCGACGACACCGATCAGGCCCTCATCGTCGGACGGCTCCTGGCCGGATCCGGCGGCCGGATCGACCCCGAGCACTTCGCGAAGGCCCTGCTGGAGTGGGAGGCGGACATGAAGGCCAAGGGCTCGCTCGACCTGCTCGGCCCCTCCACCAAGGCCGCCTTGGACGCGGTGACGCGCGGCGTGCCCGTCACCGAGACCGGCCGCACGGGGACGACCAACGGCGCGGCCATGCGCGTCACCCCGGTCGGCGTGGCCTTCCCCCTCCACCCGCTGGACGCCTTCTTGGACCGGGTCGTGGACTCCTGCCAGGTCACCCACGACACCACGATCGGCATCGCGGGCGCGGCGGCCGTCGCGGCGGCGGTCAGCACCGCCATCGAGGGAGCCGGGCTCGACGCCGCCATGGACGCCGCCGAGACGGCGGCCCGCGCGGGCGCCGCGCGCGGCCACTGGGCGGCGGGCGCCGACATCGCGACCCGGATCCACTGGGCCCGGGGCGCCGTCGCCGGACTGGCCGAGGACGAGGCCGCGAACCTCATCAGCGACCTGATCGGCACCAGCGTCGCCAGCCAGGAGTCGGTGCCCGCGGCCTTCGCGGTGCTCGCGCTGGCCGGGGACGACCCGTGGCGGGCCTGTCTGCTGGCCGCCAACCTCGGCGGCGACTGCGACACCATCGGCGCCATCGCCGGTGCCGTCGCCGGAGCGGTCCACGGCGTGAGCGGCCTGCCCGCCGACGCGGTGGCCACCCTCCGCGCCGTCAACGACCTCGACGTGGAGCCCCTGGCCGAACGTCTCCTCGCCCTGCGACAGGCCGGCTGAGCCAGCCGGTCGGTCGGGGGATCCGCACCTCGCGGGGAGTCCGCTCCCCGTCCTTCGCCTCGTAAGGAGGTTTGGCCATGGCTGACTCGAAGAGGAGTGAGCTGGTCGGCGCCGTGGAGACCCGCGGCATCGAGCCCGTGCCCGACACGGAGCGGCACGGACACGCGGGCCAGATGTTCTGGACGTGGTTCGCCGCCAACATCTCGCTGCTGGGCCTGCCGCTCGGCGCGACGCTGGTGGCCTTCCGCGGGCTGAACATCTGGCAGGCCGTGCTGGTCGCGGTCATCGGCGCCTTCGGGTCCTTCGCGCTGGTGGGCGCGCTCAGCATCGCGGGCAAGCGGGGCGGGGCACCGGCCCTGACCCTCTCGCGCGCGGTCTTCGGACGGCGCGGCAACACCGGTCCCACGCTGGTGACCTGGATCAGCCGGGTCGGCTGGGAGACGGTCAACACCACGACGGCCGCCTACGCGCTGCTCTCGCTGATGGCCATCGTCTTCGGGACGAAGCAGAACACCCCGCTCACCCTGGTCTGTCTGCTGGTGTTCATCGCCTGCACGCTGCTCATCAGCGGCCTCGGCCACGCCACCATCATGTGGATCAACAAGTGGGCCACCTATGTCTTCGGCCTGCTGAACCTGCTGGTCATGGCGTTCCTCGTGGCAACCGTCGATTGGGCGAAGGTGCTGCACGCCCCGGCCGCGCCGCTCAGCGCGGTCATCGCGGGCGTCGGCGTGATCGCCGCGGGCACCGGCATCGGCTGGGCCAACGCCGGTGCGGACTACGCCCGTTACCTGCCGCGGAACATACCCGGCGGACGGCTGGTGCTGGCCTCGGCGTGGGGCGCGGGCATCCCGCTGGTGCTGCTGATCTCGCTCGGCTCGCTGCTGTCGGCGGGCGACGCCTCGCTCGCGCAGGCATCCGACCCGGTCGCGGCCATCGACGCGATGCTGCCGTCGTGGATGTCCGTCCCGTACCTGATCGCGGCCTTCGGCGGACTGCTGCTGTCCAACCACCTGTCCGTGTACTCGGCGGGCCTCACCCTGGTGACGCTCGGCGTGCGGGCCAAGCGCACGGTCGCCGTGGCCATCGACATCGTGATCACCCTCGCGGGCGGCATCTACTTCATGCTGATCGCCAAGGACTTCTACGGTCCGTTCACGACCTTCCTGACCATCTTGGCGGTGCCCATCACCGCATGGGTCGGAGTCTTCGCCGTCGATATGACACGGCGCCGCTTCTACGATCCCAAGGCGCTGATGGACCCGCGCCGCTCGGGCCGCTACTGGTACAACGGCGGCTTCGCCTGGTCGGCCTGCGTCTCCTGGTTCGCGGCGATCGTCGTGGGGCTGCTGCTCACCGAGGCGAAGACCAGCGACACGGACGTGTGGTTCTCCGGCCCGTTCTCGCACAGCTGGCTGGGCACCAACGGGCTGGGCTGGGCGGTGACCTTCGTCGTGGCCGCCGTCGCCTACCGGCTGCTGCTCCCGCTGGACCGCGCGGTCCGCGCCGAGGCCGCCGTCCGGGCGAACGACACCCCGCCCGCCGACCCGGCCGCTCCCACCGGTCCGGCAGACCCGGCAGGCCCGGCGGAGGAGAGGATGCCCGCATGAGCGCACGACTGGTCCTGGCGGGCAGCGTCATCGTCGATATCGTGCTGCGCGTGCCCCACCTGCCCGAGCGCGGCGGCGACGTACTCGCCTCGGACGCCGGGCAGACGGCAGGCGGCGGCTTCAACGTCCTGTCCGCCGCACGGCGCCTCGGCCTGCCCGCCGTCTACGCGGGCGGCCACGGCACCGGCCCGTTCGGCGACCTGGTGCGGGCGGCGCTGGCGGGCGAGGGCGTCACCCCGCTGCTGCCCGCACGCGCCGGCCAGGACACCGGATACTGCGTCGCGCTGATCGACGCCGAGGGGGAGCGCACCTTTGTGACCGCCTCCGGTGCCGAGGCCGCGCTGACCGCCGAGGACGCCGGACGCACGGCGCGGCAGCTGCGCCCCGGCGACCTCGTCCAGTTGTCGGGGTACGGACTGGCCTACCCCGGATCGGCCGGCCGGCTCACCGACTTCGCCGCGAACCTGCCGGAAGGCGTCGCGCTCTGTCTGGACCCCGGCCCGCTCGTCGCCGACATCGGCCCGGACCGGCTGGAGCGGGTCCTGGCCCGTGTGGACTGGCTCAGCTGCAACCGCCGCGAGGCCCGCCTGATGACCGGAGCCGACGACGGCGCGGCGGCGGCCGAGGCCCTGGCGGCGCGGCTGCGGCCGGGGGCGGGCGGCGTCGTGGTGCGCGGCGACGCGGCGGGCTGCTGGCTGGTGGACGGCCTGGCGGACGGCGAGGCCACCGCCGTCTCCGTACCGGGGCGCCCGGTGGACGTGGTGGACAGCAACGGCGCGGGCGACGCGCACGTCGGCGCGTTCCTCGCGCTCCTCGGCCACGGCGCGGGCCCGCTGGAGGCGGCGCGGGGCGCCAATGTGGCCGCGTCCGTGGCCGTCACCCGCAGGGGGCCGGCCACGGGCCCCACACGGGCCGAACTGACCGCGGTCCTGGGCCCGTCCGACCCGCTGTCGGTGCTGCTGGCGGGGGCGGACGAGCTCTCCTGAGCAGCCGGGCGCGGCGGGGACCGTCTCACCTCCCGCCGGTCCCGCCTCCGGTACGGGAGCCGGGCCCGGCCCCGGTGCCGGAGGCGGCGTCGGCCGTGGCGCTTCCGGCGCGGGCAGGCCCGCGCCAGCGTCCGCCGTTCTCCCAGTAGCCGCGTATCTCCTCCAGCGAGCGGCCCTTGGTCTCCGGTGCCATGCGGTACAGGAACACCAGTGCCAGCACGGAGAGGACGGCGAAGGCCCCGAACGCGGCGGAACCGCCCAGGGAGGCCAGGACGTTGGGGAACGCGAAGGTGGCGATCAGGTTGGCGACGAAGTCCGAGAGCAGCAGTGCCCCCGCGCCGACGCTGCGCAGCCGCGCCGGAAACGCCTCGCCGGTGTAGACCCAGATCAGCGAGCCGATTCCGAAGTAGAAGCCCAGATAGAAGAGGCCGATCGCCGCGGTGGCCACGTAACCGGTGCCCGTGGAGATCCGGGACTGGGCGAAGACCAGCGTCATCACCACATGTCCGGCCACCATCGCGGCGGTGCCCACCAGCAGCGGCGGACGCCGCCCCCAGCGGTCCACCACGGCCATCGAGAGGACCACGCCCACGGCGGCGACGACCTGCACCAGCGTGGAGGCCAGGATCGAGTCGGCCGCGTCGCCGAACCCGGCCTTGGCGAAGATGGTGGGACTGAAGTACAGGATCGTGTTGTTGCCGGTGATCTGGACGGCGAAGCCGAAAGCGATCACGAAGAAGGTGGCGCGCGCGTGCTGCCGGGTGAAGATCTCCCGGAAGCGGCCCTGTTCCCCCTCGGCGAGGTCCGCTTCGATGGCCGCCAGGCTGCGTTCGGCGACCGCCGCCGCTCCCGCGTCCGAGTCCGCGCCGGATCCCGCGCCAGGCTCCGCGTCCGGCTCCAGCCGCCGCAGCGTGGCCAGCGCCTGTGCGCGGCGCCCCTTCATCGCGTACCAGCGCGGGCTGTCGGGGAAGCGCAGCAGCGCGAGGAAGACCGCACCCGCCGGGGCCGCGGCCAGCCCCAGCACGGCCTCCCAGGACCGGGATCCGGACAGCGCCCAGGCGGTCAGCAGCGAGATGATGACACCGGCGCAGGTGAAGAACTGGAAGGCGGTGCCGAGCCGTCCGCGGTTGTGCTCGGAGGCGAACTCGGAGATGAAGACGGGGGCGACCACCGTGGCCAGACCGACGGTCACCCCGAGGAAGAGCCGTACGACCGTCAGCCACCACACGCCGAGCGGAAGCGCGCTCAGCCCGGCGAAGGCCATGAAGCCGAAGGCGACGGCCAGCATGGCGCGGCGCCTGCCGAGTTCGTTGGCGACCCGGGGGCCGACAGCCGCGCCGACCAGACTGCCCACGACCACGACCGAGGTGATCACCGAGGTCCACAACGTGGTCAGGTGGTAGTCGCTCTCCAGAAAGACGAGCGCTCCGGAGATGGACCCGGTGTCGTACCCGTAGATGAGCCCGACCGCCGAGGCGACGACCGCCACCTTGGTACTCAGGCCGCCGCCCCGGGACTTCCGCCCGCCGCCGCCCTCGTCGCCGCCGCTCCCGGAACCGCCGCCGGTGGCGTCGCCGAAGGGGCTGCCGGGACGGTCCGCGCCGGATGTGGCCTCGGTCCGCGTCATCGTGTCTCCTCCTGTGTCCTGTCCCGGGCCGGGCGGTCCGGGCCACCTCCGGTACGGCTGCCGAGCGGCGGGCGACGCTCAGTCATCCGTGGGGCGGCGGGGTGCGACCGTGCGCCCGGTCTCCAGCGACTCGTGCACCGCCAGCACCACATCCGTGACGGCCCGGCCGGTCGCGGGGCCGGGGCCCACCGGCTCCCCCGCTTCCAGCTGGGCGACGAAGTGCTGCGCCATCCAGGTCGGCGGTCCCTGGAGGCGTCCGTCGATCTCGCCGCCGAGCAGGCCGGGAAAGCGGTATCCGTCGGCGGCGGCGTGCCGGACGCTCTGGTCCTGGAGATCGACGGTGACGGCCGAACGGTCGCCGACGGCCTGGTACTGGAAGTCCACGATCGAGGGCATGCTGTCGGGCAGCACCCAGGTCGAGGTGAGGTTCGCGGTGGTGCCGTCGTCGAAGGTCAGCAGCGCGTGGATGACATCCCAGGTGTCCACGCCCCGGGCGGCGAGCCGGCCTCGCGAACCGCGGGCGTCCACGGCGGTGACCGTACGGCCGTTGACCCACATCGCCGCGTCCACCGTGTGGCTCATCAGGAACCAGGCGGGCGAGGACTTCGCTGCCCACGAGAGCATCCGGGTCGGCACGTACCAGGTGTTGCTGAGGAGGATGTTCTGGGTGAGGACCTGGCCCAGTTCCCCGCCGGCCGCCAGGTCGTGGATCTTGCGGATGGCCGGGTTCCAGCGGTTCTCGAAGCCGACCATGCACTCGACCCCCGCCTCCCGGACGGCGTCCGCGATGGCGTCCGCGTCCTCGGCGGTGGTGGCCAGCGGCTTCTCCAGCAGCAGGTGCAGCCCGTGCGCGGCGGCATCGACGGCCGCCGCGCGGTGGGCGTGGTCGGGGGTCGCGACGATGACGGCGTCCAGCTCCGCCTCCGCCAGCATCCGCCGGTGGTCGGTGTAGGCGGCCAGGCCGAAGGCGTCGGCGGTCTCGCGGGCCACCTCGGCGGACAGGTCGCACACCGCGCGGACGTCCGCGCCGGGAAAGCCCTGGAGAGAGTGCGCGTACATGTGGCCGCGTATGCCGCCGCCGACGATCCCGATTCGCTGCATGCCGACCTCACTGTCGAACGGGGCGCTGCCTCACCTGGGGCAAACGCCTGGCAATCTCCGGCCCGGCCGGAACAAGTAAGTTCACCTTGCGTACTAACCTCGTCCGACGTCAAGGGGTCTCTTCCCTTGGATTGTTGAAACCGGCAGCATTCGCACCGGATTTCCAGGGGGCAAGTCAGCCAAGGCGGTACGAGATATGGCAGGGTAAGTACACCGCTCGGCAATACCGGTCACTTGCCGGACTCTCGGGCTCGTGACGCATGCGAGGCGCACAGCCGCGCACGAGGGCATAGGGGCGACATGCGAAGCGGCCACGCACGCGCGCGGACGCGGCAGGGATGCGGCGCGGACGCGAACAGCGTGCGGGGCGACGAGAGCGACGAGAACGACGAGAACGACGAGAACGACGAGAACGATGAAGACACAGAGCGGGGAGGCGGCGTGAACAGGGTCCGGATATTGCAGTCGCTCTATGACTTCGGGCCGCTCTCCCGCGCCGAACTCTCCCGGGTCACCGGCCTGTCCCGCAGCGCGCTGACCGTCCTCGTCGAAGAGCTGGTCCGCCAGGGCCTGTTGACGGAGGAGGCGGCGCGGCCGAGCAGTCCGGCGGGCGGCAAACCTGCCCGCCCGCTGTGGTTCTCGCCCGACTCCCCGCCCCTCCTGGCCGCCCACCTGCTGCCCGACCGGGTCGAGTGCGCGCTGGTCGGCGCGGGTGGCGAAGTCCGGGCCAAGGCCGAGCGGGTGTTCGCGCCGGACGCGCGTTCGGCAACGGCCGCCGTGGTCGCACTGGTGGACGCCGCGCACCAGGTCATGGCCGGGGCCTCGACCGCGCCGCTCGGCATGGGCGTCGCGGTGGGCGGCATGGTCGACTCCGACACCGGGACCGTCGTCAAGGTCGCCCTCGCCCCCGAACTCGACGGCCTGCCCGTCGCCGCCACGCTGCGCGAGCGCCTGGACATCGACCTGGTGTGCGTGGACATGCACCCGCGCGCCCAGGCACTCGGTGACCGCTGGTTCGGTCAGGGCCGGGGCCGCAGCCACTTCGCCTCCGTCTACACGGGCGAGGCCCTGGGCGTCGGCCTCGTCGTGGGCGGCGAGGTGCACCGGGGCCCGGCCGGCGCGGGCGGCGAGATCGGCCACAGCGTCGTCCAGGTCGGCGGCGAACAGTGCCACTGCGGACAGCGCGGCTGCTGGGAGACCCTGGCCAGCCACGCCTGGCTGCGCCGCGAGGCGGCCCGCCGGGGCGTCCCGGGCGCCGCGACCCTCACGGCGGGCCCGCTCTCCCGCCTGGCCGCGGCCGGCGTACCGGGCGCGGCCGAACTCCTGGACACCTGGGCGGAGCACCTGTCCGTCGGCCTGGTCAACCTCCACCAGGTCTTCGCGCCCGGCCTGTTCATCCTGCACGGCGACACGGTCGCCGGCGGCGAGGAACTGCGCGGACGCATCGAGCGCGCCCTCCACGCGAGGATCCCCCCGCATCCGGCGGGCCGCCCCCGGGTGACCTTCACCACCCTGGAGGACAACGCCACCCTCCTCGGCGCGGCGGGCCTGGTCCTCTCCCACCAACTCCAGCCCCCGGGCCCGCAGGGCGCGCGCCGCTGACAGGCCCCGACGGCGAGGACCGCCCGGAGTGCAAAAATATCCAATATGGACATTCAAGACATTCGAGAGCGGAACCATGTGACGGTGACCGGCCGCGCCGACGGGCCGGTGGTGATGCTGTCGCACGGCTTCGGTTGCGACCAGAACCTTTGGCGCCTGGTGGTGCCGGCGCTGGAGCCGGACTTCCGCGTGGTGCTCTTCGACCACGTGGGGGCGGGCCGGTCGGACCTCTCGGCCTGGAGCGAGGCGCGCTACAGCACACTGGAGGGCTACACCGAGGACGTGCTGCGGCTCTGCCACGCGCTGGACATGGGGCCCGTGGTCTTCGTCGGCCACTCGGTGAGCGCCATGATGGGCGTGCTGGCAGCCGCGCGGGAGCCGGAGTGCTTCGCGGGGCTGTTCCTGCTCACCCCGTCGCCGCGCTACATCGACGACCCGGCCACCGGCTACCGGGGCGGGTTCAGCGCGGCGGACATCGACGAACTGCTGGAGTCCCTGGAGTCCAACTACCTGGGCTGGTCCGCGACGATGGCCCCGGTCATCATGGGCAACCCGGACCGTCCCGAGCTGGGTGAGGAGCTGACCAACAGCTTCTGCCGCACCGATCCGCACATCGCCCGCGTCTTCGCCCGTGTCACCTTCCTGTCCGACAACCGGGCCGACCTCGACGCGGTAGCGGTCCCGGCGCTGATCGCCCAGGACGCCCAGGACACGATCGCCCCGCGCGAGGTCGGCGAGTTCGTGCACGCGCGCATCCCGGGCAGCCGGCTGGTCACCCTGCCGGCCACCGGACACTGCCCCCAGCTCAGTGCCCCGGAGGCCACGGCCGCGGCGATCGCGGAGTTCGCGGCCGGAGTGGCCGGGTGATGTGCGGGGCCGGACCCGGTCGGCGACGACCGGAGAGCGAGCCGGAGGCCGGGCCCGAGATGGAGCCGGGGCCCGAGATGGAGCCGGAGGCCGAGAGCGCGCGCTTCTCCTCGCTGCTGGAGGAGAGCGCCGAAGACCTGTACGAGAACGCACCCTGCGGCTATCTCTCCACCCTGCTGGACGGACGGATCGCGAAGGTCAACCACACCCTGCTGAGCTGGCTCGGCTACCGCCGCGAGGACCTGGTCGGCCGCCGCCGGTTCGCCGACCTGCTCACCGTCGGCGGCAAGCTCTACCACGAGACCCACTTCGCCCCCCTGCTGCGCATGCAGGGCGAGATCAGCAGTATCGCGCTGGAGCTGACGGCGGCGGACGGCAGCCGGCTGCCGGTCCTGGTCACCGCCACGCTGCAAAGGAGCGACGACGGGGAGCCGCTGCTGATCCGCACCACGGTCTTCGACGCCCGCGACCGGCGTGCCTACGAGAACGAACTGCTGCGCGCCCGGCAGGAAGCCGACCGGGAACGTGAACGCCTCCAGCGCCTGGCCGCCACGCTCCAGAAGACGCTGATGCCCCCCGTACTGGAAGACGTCCCCGGGCTTGAGGTGTCCGCGCACTACCACATCGCCTCGGTCGATGAGGTGGGCGGAGACTTCTACGACCTCTTCCCGCTGGCCACCGGCGCCTGGGGGCTGTTCCTCGGCGACGTACGCGGCAAGGGCGCGGGCGCAGCCGCCATCACCTCGCTGGTCCGCTACACCCTGCGCGCGACCGCCGTCTACGAACCCGACCCGGCCGCCGTGCTCGGCCATCTCAACACCGTGCTGAACCGCGAGGCCGAGAACGTCGATCCGGACAGCGCCGACCCCCGGTTCTGCACCGTCCTCTTCGGCCGGCTCACCCCGGACGGCCGCGGCGGCTTCCGCGTCGCGCTGGCCTCCGGCGGCCACCCGCCGGCCGTCCTGCTGCGCGCGGACGGCAGCGCCGACTACCTGCCCACCCCCGGAGGGCAGATGGTGGGCGCCCTCCCGACCGCCGACATCGCCACCACCACCATCCGGCTGACCCCCGGCGACACCCTCCTGCTCTACACCGACGGCCTCACCGAGGCCCGCACCGCGCTGAACGGCGAACGCTATGGCGACGACGCCCTGTTGGCGCTGGCCCGCTCCCTCTCCCCCACGACCGCCCGGTCCCTGGTGACCGCGCTCAAGGACCTCCTGGAATCCCTCGGCGCCGGCGTCGATGACGACACCGCCCTCCTGGCCATCACCGTGCCCGTATCCGCGCGACCGGCCCGGAACTGCGCGGCGTAATTCCGCCAGCGCCACCCTCTTGAGGCGCAGAGACTGCGGGTATGACCGACTTCAGCATTCGTCCCATTCCAGCGGCCACGCTCAAGGAACTGCGGACGACGGACGATTCGGGGCACCCTCTTCAGCCCTTCACCGCGGGCGCCGGACAGGCCCCGCTCGACTGCGTGGGCAGTCCGCTGCGCTGCTGTCTGCGCAGCATCGAAGCGGACGAGGCTGTCGCGCTCGTCTCCTACGCTCCGCTGCGCCGCTGGGCAGCCGCCACCGGTGCGGAGCCGGGCGCCTACGACGAGGCGGGGCCGGTTTTCATCCACGCGGAGGACTGCGGCGGCCCGGCGGAGACCCCCGGCTATCCCTTCGCCCGCCCCGGGGCGCTGCGCACGCTGCGCCGCTACAGCGCCCAGGGTCACATCCTCGGCGGGCGCCTCCTCGAACTCCCCGAGGAGCCCACCGTCGGCTTCGACGCGGCCTTGGAGGAAGCCTTCGCCGACCCGGAGGTCGCGCTGGTGCACGTGCGGGCCGTCGAGTACGGCTGCTTCCATTTCGAGGTGCGTCCGGCGGCTCCGCCGACCACAGCGGACGGAGCCTGACCCGCCTTCGGACAGCCACCGGCCGCCGGGGGCCGGACCTGCCGGGCGCCGCCTTGGCGGCCGTCGGCGGCGGGCTCGGCGGTAGCACGGGCCGCGGCCCGGCACGGGTCCGCTCTCGCGGTACCGGCCGCTCAGACCGTCACCGGTTCAACCGGTGACGATGTCACGGCGGTGCCGACCGCCCGCCGGGCCGTCCCCCTCAAGACCGCACTCCGCCCCGCCCGGCGCGCGGATGTCCTCACGGGGTGGAACGCGCCGGGACCGGCTCTCCCCTTCGGCAGAGTGCGGTCTCCTCCCCAGGTCGCACCGGAGGCACCTCACCCCCGCGACAATTGACCGATGGCCTCCACTTCCCCCTCCGCCTCCCCCGCCTCACGCAGCCCCTTCGCGGGCCCTGGTGAACAGGGCCGGGGGCTGTGGCGCGCGGGCGCGGAGGTGGCCGGCGGCGCGCTGCTGATGCTCGTCTCCCACCTGGCCGTACAGAACCTGGGCGACACATATCCCGAGCCGCTGTTCCTGCTGTTCGGCGTCGGCGTCCTCTCCCTGCTCGCCGTCCGCCGCCGCCTGCCCGCCGTGAGCCTGCTGGGCGTGTCCGTTCTGCTGGGTCTGCTGCCGGCGGCCGGGCTGCCGGCCGCCGCGATCGCGTACACCTCGGCCAGGCAGCTCACGGGCCCCCGGCGGCGGAACGCGGTGCTGAGCGCCGCGACCGTGCTGGCGGTGCTGACCTGTGCCCTCTTCGCGCCGGGCGTGGGGCTCGGCGGTCATGGGTTCGGGCTGATGCTCGGCGCCGTACTGGCGGCCACCGCGCTGCTGGTGCCGGGACTCGTCGGCGCCTCCGGCGGGCAGCAGGACCGGCTGCTGCGGGCGCTGCGGGAGCGGGCCGCCGCGGCGGAGGTGGCCCGCAAGCTGGCCGACAGCGAGTCGCGCACGCATGAGCGCTCCCGGATCGCCGCCGAGATGCACGACCTGGTCGGCCACCGGCTCAGCCTGATCTCGCTGCACACGGGCGGCCTGGAGATGGCGCTCCAGAAGCAGTCGCCCGAGCTGCGCGACGAGGCGGCGCTGGTCCGCCGGGCCACCGGGGACGCGATGCGGGAGCTGCGCGAAGTGCTGGGCGTCCTGGGCCCGTTGGGCCAGGACACCGGTACCGGGGCGCTTACCGGCACCACGGGCACCCGGGCGGATGTCGAGGCGCTGGCGGAGGAGTCGCGCGGCGGGGGCATCCCCGTCGATCTCACCTGGGAGGGGCCCGATCTGGACGGCCGCCCGGCCCAGGTGCGGCGCGCGGTGCACCGGGTGGTGCGGGAGGCACTGACCAACGTGCACCGGTACGCCACCGGGGCGCATGTCGCCGTGTCGGTCACGCACACCGATGGCCAGGTGGAGGTGCTCGTACGCAACGGGCGTCCGCCCGCGCCGCCGCAGGCGTCCACCGGCCTGGGCTCGGGGCGCGGCCTCGTCGGGCTGCGGGAGCGCGTGGCGCTGCTCGGCGGCGCTCTGGAGGCGGAGCCGACACCGGCAGGCGGCTTCGCCGTGACAGCCCGCATCCCGACGCAGCCGGACCCGGCGGCGATCCTCGCGAACACGGAGGCACCGGCGCCCGGCTCACCGGCCGAGCCGCGCTCCGACCATGCGGCCGGCGGTTTCCAGCGCCGGGTCGTCAGCGCCCTCACCGGGCTGCTGGGGCTCGCGGGTGTCGGCGTGATGATGATGCTCGGGCTCCTCCTCGTCACCGAGGCGGCGCCGCAGCCCGAGCCGCCCACGCCGCCGGAGCCCCGGATCGGGATGGCCCGGGAGCAGGTGGAGGAAGCCGGGGCGTGGGACGACGTCGCGGCGCGCGCGGCGGCCACGGGGCACGAGCCGCCCCGTCCGAAGTCGGCGACGAGCTGCGTGTATCCGGCGGTGCCCTCGGACGATTTCGTGCCGCGGGAGGCGGGCGACGGCGCCCGGCCCACCGGGGTACCGCAGCGGCGGGGGACGAACTCCGGTTACTGGGATGACGGCCCCGGCACACTCTTGATCACCCGGTACTGTTTCCGTGCCGACAAGCTGACCGCGATCGACCGTTTCACCGTTCCGGTGGTCTCGCAGATGCCGCCGTGGGAGACCCCGTGACCGACCCGTCCGACCCGTCCGACCCGTCCGCCCCGCCCGCGCCGTCCGCGCCGTCCGCGCCGTCCGCCGGGGTGCCCGCATCCGACGACCGTCCGGTCCGGGTCCTCCTCGCCGACGACGAGGAGATGATCCGGCACGGCGTCCGGCTGATCCTGCGGCACGCGGAGGGCATCGAGGTGGTCGGGGAGGCCGCGAACGGCGAGGAGGCCGTACGGGTCGCCGCCGAGACCCGTCCCGACGTGGCGCTGATCGACGTCCGGATGCCCGTCCTGGACGGGCTCGCCGCCATCGGGCGGCTCCTCGCGCTCCAGCCCCGGCCGCAGGTCGTCATGCTCACCACGTTCGGCGACGAGGAGAACGTGACGCACGCGCTGCGCTCCGGCGCCACCGGCTTTCTCCTCAAGGACGAGGGCCCGCAGGAGCTGATCAGCGCGGTACGGGCCGCCGCCACGGGCGACGCGGTCCTCTCCCCCGGCGTCACCGGTACGGTCATCGCGCGCATGCTGGGCGGCGGCGCCGGGCCACAGGCCCCCGCACCGGACGCCGGCACGACGGCAGGCCGGCCGCTGGCGGCGCTCACCGGCCGGGAGCGGGACGTCCTCGTGCTGCTCGGCCGCGGCCTCGCGAACGTCGATATCGGCCGTCAACTGGGCATCGGCGTAGGCACGGTGAAGACCCACGTCAGCGCCATCCTGGAGAAGACGGGCACGGACAGCCGGGTCCAGGCGGCGGTACTGGCGTACCGGGCGGGACTGCTCTCCTGAGAACTCCCGGGACGGCAACCGCTGTCCCCTCCCCGGCCTCTGCCCAACGGCAGAGGCGTGGCGTCCGACCGGAGGACTACACAGGTACCTGGGACCGACCTTCGACAGGTGCCTGATCCACGTCCTGAGACCGACGCTTCACGGGCACGGCGCGGCAAGGATTGAGGGGCAGTTGCACGTTCTCCCCCCTCGTCTCCCCCCTTGATCCACGTCTCGATCCCGTACCTCTGGAGCACCCATGTCGATGCAGGCCGCCGCCCCCGCACCCGCCCACTCGCCGACGGCTTCCGCCGCCGCCCGGGCCACCGGCCTGAGCAAGGTCTACGGCGAGGGCGACACCCGCGTCGTCGCCCTGGATTCGGTCTCCGTGGAGTTCGGCCGCGGCCGGTTCACCGCGATCATGGGTCCTTCCGGTTCGGGCAAGTCCACCCTGATGCACTGCATGGCGGGCCTCGACTCGGTCTCCGCCGGCTCCGCGCGCATCGGTGAGACCGAGCTGACCGCCCTGAAGGACCGGCAGCTCACCCGGCTGCGCCGGGACAGCGTCGGCTTCGTCTTCCAGTCCTTCAACCTGCTGCCCACCCTGACGGCGCTGGAGAACATCACGCTGCCGACGGCCATCGCCGGCCGCAAGCCCGACCAGCAGTGGCTGGACACGATCGTGGCGACCGTCGGCCTCTCCGGGCGGCTGAACCACCGTCCCTCACAGCTGTCCGGCGGCCAGCAACAGCGCGTCGCCGTGGCCCGCGCCCTCGCGTCCCGCCCTGAGATCGTCTTCGCGGACGAGCCGACCGGCAACCTGGACTCCCGCTCCGGCGCCGAAGTCCTGGGCTTCCTGCGGGATTCCGTACGGGAGCTGGGCCAGACCGTCGTGATGGTCACCCACGACCCGGTGGCCGCCGCCTACGCCGACCGCGTCGTCTTCCTCGCCGACGGCCGGCTCACCGACGAGCTGCTCTCCCCCACCGCCGAGGGCGTACTGGACCGGATGCGGCGCTTCGACGCCGAGAACCGCACCAGCTGACCCGACCGCCCAGCTGACCCGGCTGCCCAGCTGATCGGCTGCCGCACGCGCACTCCGCCCGCCCGTACGTCCGTCACGCACCTCCGTCACGCACGTACGTCACACACCCTTCCCTGAACGGGACCACCATGCTCCGTACAGCCCTGCGCAACGTCTTCGCGCACAAAGCCCGCCTGATCATGACGGCTCTCGCGGTCATGCTCGGCGTCGCCTTCGTCTCCGGCACCCTCGTCTTCGGCGACAGCGTCGCCCAGGCCCTGCGCGGCGCCTCCGCCAAGAACCTCGACGATGTCGCCGTCTCCGTACAGGCCGACTCCGAGCAGACCGAGGGCACCGACGGTGCGGAGGACGGCGGCCGGTCCACCGCCCTCACCGCCGCCCTCGCCGCCAAGGTCCGCGCCCTGCCGGGCGTCACGTCCGTACACCCCACCGTCAACGGCAACGCCACCTTGGCCACCAAGGACGGCGAGCCGCTGAACGCCGACAACAGCTGGCAGAACCTGGCGCTCAACTACGCGCCGGACACGAAGAACGGCGACCGGGACAGCCGCTTCCCCCTCGCCGCCGGACGCGGCCCCGCCTCCGGCGGGGAGATGGCGCTGGATCGCCGTACGGCCGAGAAGGCCGGCTACCGCGTCGGCGACACGGTCCGCTTCGCCACCGAAGGACCGGCGCTCACCAAGAAGCTGGTCGGCACCGTCAACACCGACGACCCGCGGGTGACGGCCGGCGGCAGCCTGGCGCTCTTCGACACCCGCACCGCACAGCGGCTCTTCCTCCAGGCGGGCCAGTTCGACGAGCTGACCGTCGCCTCGGCACCCGGCACCGACGACGAGAAGCTCACCCGCGAGATCCGCGAGCTGCTGCCCACCAAGGGCCTCACGGTCACCAGCGGCGCCAAGCTCGCGGACGAACAGGCCAAGGAGATCGCCGACAGCACCAAGTGGCTCACCCGCATGCTCCTGGTCTTCGCGGGGATCGCCCTGTTCGTCGGCGTCTTCATCATCGCCAACACCTTCACCATGCTGATCGCCCAGCGCAGCCGGGAGACCGCGCTGCTGCGCGCGGTGGGGGCCTCCCGCCGCCAGGTCGTCCGGGCGGTCCTCGCCGAGGCGGGACTCCTCGGACTCCTCGCCTCCGCCGCCGGATTCGCCCTCGGCCTGGGCATCGCGACCGGCTTGCGCCCGCTGCTGAACGCCAGCGGCGCGGGCCTGCCCGACGGCCCCCTGGTGATCTCCCCCAGCACTCTGATCTGGTCCCTCCTCGTCGGCGTCGGCGTGACGGTCCTCGCCGCCTGGCTGCCGTCCCGCAAGGCCGCCAAGATCGCCCCCGTCGAGGCCCTGAGCAGCGTGGACCAGGCACCCCCGAAGCGCGGCATGGTGCTCCGCAACACCCTCGGCGGGCTCCTCGCCGGCCTGGGCATCCTCGTCATGCTGTACGTCTCCACACAGAAGGACGGCGCCGAGACCAACCTCATGATCGCCATGCTGGGCGCGGTACTCACCCTGACGGGCATGATCGTGCTGGCCCCGCTGCTGTCCCGGCCGCTGGTCTCCCTCGCGGGCGCGCTCACCACCCGGTTCTTCGGCATCAGCGGCAAGCTCGCCAAGGAGAACGCGCTGCGCAACCCGCGCCGCACCGCCGCCACCGCCTCGGCCCTGATGATCGGGCTCACCCTGATCACCGCCATGACCGTGGCCGGCAACTCCACGGAAACCGCCCTCAAGAACGAGGCGGTGCGCGGCCTGACCGCCGACTACAAGGTCTCCAACGCCGGTTGGGAGGGCCTCGACCCCACACTCGCGAAGAAGGTCGCCAAGGCCCCGGACGCGGCGGACACGACGCCCGTCGCCACCGCGTCGCTGACGGCGCGCGGCGCGTTCACCACGCTCACCGGCGCGGACCCGCGCCAGCTCGGCAAGGTCTCCGACCTGGAGTTCAGCAGCGGCTCGCTCGACGACCTCGGCCCCGGGAAGATCGCCCTCTCCTCCGAACTGGCCAAGAAGACCGGCCTGTCGGCGGGCGACACCTTCCAGGGCAAGCTCGGCCTGGACGACGTCAAGAAGAAGCTGAAGGTCGTCGCCGTCTACAAGCCCACCCGCGCCGTCGAGGATGCCATCGGCACCATGCCCGACACGCTGCCGTACGCCGAGGGCAAGAAGCTCGACAGCATCCTGGTCAAAGCCGCGCCCGGCGCGGACCTGAACACCCTCGAACACGACATCCGCCAGGCCCTCGGCAACAGCCCGCTCCTCCAGGTCCAGAACCAGGAGCAGTTGACCAAGGCGGAGTCCGGTGAGATCGACACGATGCTGAACATGATGTACGGCCTTCTCGGCATGGCCGTCGTCATCGCGGTCCTCGGGGTGATCAACACCCTGGCCATGTCGGTCTTCGAACGCACCCGCGAGATCGGCCTGCTGCGCGCGATCGGCCTCGACGACAAGGGCGTCAAGAAGATGGTGCGCCTGGAGTCCGTGGTGATCTCCCTGTTCGGCGCGGTCCTCGGCATAGGCACCGGCATCTTCCTCGCCTGGTCCTGCGGCAGCCTGACCGGCTCGTCCCTGGCCACCTACGAGACGGTGCTCCCCTGGGACCGCCTGGGCCTCTTCCTCCTGCTGGGCCTCGCCATCGGCATCCTGGCAGCGGTCTGGCCGGCCCGCCGCGCCGCCCGCCTCAACGTGCTGCGCTCGATCAGCGCGCAGTAGCGGGCGTCCGCCCGCCCGATGACGGACGACGGCCTCGCGAGCGGTGTGCGCCGCTCGCGAGGCCGTGGGCGTTTCGAGGTTCAGACCCCAACTGCCCGCCCCGCACGGCCCCGACGAAGGCCGACCTGCCGCCGACGGGGAATACGAGCGCGGGGCCGTGCGGGGTTTTGCTGTCACGGACGGGGACGACGGCGGCAAAACCGTCGGCGACCTCAAGACACGCGCCGCCGTCCTGATTGCTGTAGCTGCTCTTGCGCCAAGCTGCGGCACTCAGGTCGATGGATCGCATGTCACTTCCTCCAACATCCGCAGGATGAGTTCGCCCCCGGTACCCGTTCTCGGTATAGGCGACGGTCCTGCCATCGGGAAGGGGCAAGTACCACATGTCGGTGCTCATCAGACCGTGCACCCCCGCGCTTTGCAGGAGCACGTGGACCGCCACGTTCAGCCGCTCCATAGCGTCCAACAGGTATTGCAGCTGTTCCCGCCACTCCTCCTTGTCCCTCAACGGCGTCCGCAGCACCGCCTCGGAGATGATCGTCCGGAACAGCGGTGCATCGTCCCCCTCCAACAACTCCCGCCGTCCCATCCGGGCTTCGACCTGCTGGTCCAGCTCCTTCCCCCGGAGGCCGCCCGCAGCGAGCACCTCCCGGGCGTACGCGGGAGTCTGCAACAACCCCGGCAGCGGGCGGCGCGGTCCCGGACATCGGCGAGGCCGTGCACGACACCGCCCGTAACCGCTGCGGCCGGGTGACGGGGCACGAGGGCCCCTACCTCCGGCTCCGCCCGTTCGCCGGAGGCCGCGAATGGGACGCGGATCCGGCGCGGGTCCGCGTCCTGTCCCAGGACGAACTGCTGCGCGTCCTGGTCGCGGAGGCCAACGCCCGCAGCAGGGACCGCGTTTGACGAGGCCCGCACGACGGCACCCGCACACCGGCACAAGCAAAGCACCACGACACCGCGGAGGGCGCGGTGGCCGTCAAGCGTGGCTGCGCGACCCCCTCCGCACCTCACCGGCATAGTTCACCCAGCGACTAGATTCTCCCCACAGCATTCTCCCCACGACGTCGCAGAAGGAGCCACCATGTCCAAGCCGCCCCTGCCCCCCGAGGCCCAGGAAATGCTGCGCCGCGCCAACCCCTGCGTCATGGCCACCGTGCGCGCGGACGGCGCCCCCGTCTCCACTCCCACCTGGTACCTGTGGGAGGACGGCCGGGCACTGGTCAACCTGGACGAGGGCCGCGTACGCCTGAAGCACCTGCGCAACGACCCCCGGGTGACCCTCACCGTGCTCGACGAGAGCAACTGGTACACCCACGTCACCCTCATCGGCCGGGTGGCGGCCCTGCACGACGACGAGAACCTGACCGACATCGACCGCATCGCCACCCACTACATCAACAGCCCCTACCCCGACCGGGTCCGTCCCCGGGTGAGCGCCTGGATCGAGATCGAGCGCTGGCACGGCTGGGGTTCGATGAAGGACAACGACCAGGCATCGACGTAGGGGCAGGCCCGTCCGGCCGGTGCCCGGTCCTCTCATCGTCGAACGTCAGGAAACGGGTAACCAGGCCGACAGTCGCTAGGCAATGGCCGGTACATCGATGTTGTCCTGCGCGACTTCCTCGACGAGCGGACCGGCGACGGAGACGTGCGGCGGGGCGATGGCGCGCTGACGCCGTTGAACCGCAGGAAGACGCGTGTGGCGAGCCAGGCAGTGCGCTTGTTGCCGTCGATCAGCGCGCGATTGCGGGCAACGGAGTGCAGCAGGGCCGCCGCCTTCTCGTGCGGCGTGGGATACAGCTCGGCCCCGAACACGTTGGTCCGGGGCCGCTCGATCGCTGAGACCAGAAGTCCCATGTCACGCACGCTGTGCTCGGTGCCGTTGACCGCGCGGGCGATGGCCGGGGTCTCGTCGAGCTGGATGTAGCGGACTTCGGTCACTTCAGGTAGTCCAGGATCTCCGCGTCGCTGTCCATCAGCTCGGCCAGGACATCATCCACCTTCAGCTCGGCCCGGTCCTGAGCGTCACGGATGGCCTCGATGGCGAGTTCCTGCTTGCTGCGGCCCTCGCGACGGGCACGCTCGGTGAGCTTCACGTCAAGGTCGTCAGGGAGTCGCGGTGTCATCGCCATGCGGCGATGACACCGGGCTGGTATCCGGGCAGCGAGGCTTACCAATGGCTGGAAACCTCGTAGCAGCACACCGGCGACCCGGCGACCCCTTCCGTACCGCCCGGAGGCGAGCTGCCGGACGGCTGGGACGTCAAGTGCGCGTCACACCCTTCAGCAGCCTTCGGCCGTCGCCGGTGGGGCGAGCCGAGGGGTTGCCGGACCGGTCGAGGACCAGGGCGCCGTCACGCATCACGCGTCCCGCATCACGCGTCCCGCATCACGCATCACGCATCAGGACCCCGGCGCGGTTCTCGTGCGTGGCCCAGCCGCCGGTCGAGTGCGGCACCGGCGTCGGGGCAGTTTCTGCGGACGGTGTCGAGGAAGGCGTCCAGCGCCGGGGAGCGGTCCCGGTCGGCGAAGGACAGGACCAGGTCGGGCAGTGCCGTCTTCGGGGTCACCTCGCAGAACCGGATTCCCGGTCGCGGGGCCGACCGCATACGAGAGGGGCCGAGGCCCACGCCGACCCCGCAGGCCGCCAGGCCCATGATCGTGTGCACGTCCCTGGCCACGGTGGCGCCGTCCAGCGCGGCGGCGCCCTCGCCCAGCAGGACGCGCAGCCCGGTGGCGATGGCGGGCTCGTCCTCCCCGGCGGCCACGATCAGCGGCTGCCGTCGCAGTTGGTCCACGCTCACCGACGCCTGGCCCGCATAGGGGTGGGCGCTGCCGACCACGGCGATCAAGTGGTCGTGCCCGACCGGGACGGACACCAGATGCTCGGCCCCGGCGCCCCGAGGCGGTCCGAGGGTGACGGCCATGTCCAGTTCTCCCGCGAGGAGAGCGGCGGTGCTGCGGCGAGATGCCATCTCGTGCAGTTCCAGCCGTACGTCGGGCCGCTCGCGGCCGAATCGGCCCAGGACGTCGGGGAGGGGGTCGAGCAGCGCCGAGGCGATGAACCCCAGCCGCAGTCGCCCCGTCTCGCCACGTGCCGCCCGGTCGGCGTCCACCGAGGCCGCCGCCATCTCCTCCAGTGCCCGCCGCGCCCGGGCGAGGAACGCCTCGCCGGCGGCGGTCGGGAACACGCCCTGCCGCGTCCGGTCGAACAGCCGCGCCCCGGTCTCGCGCTCCAGGTCGGCGATCTGTTTGGACAGCGGGGGCTGCGCGATGCCCAGCGCGCGGGCTGCCCGGCCGAAGTGTCCGTGCTCGGCGAGGGCGAGCGCGTATCTCAGATGCCGTGCTTCCACCGTCGCTCCGTCCGTACCCGCGAAGTTCCGCCCATACATGCAAGGTATCGCCACCCACTGTTCCATATCTTGCTCTGGATCGTTCGGTCGTCACCGGCTGGGATGGGAGTCATGCAGCCCCCACTGAACAGTGCGAACACCGAACACACCGCGAGGAACGGATCCATCGCAAGCTCCGAAACCGCCGCGAGGACCGAACCCGTCGCGAGCACCGAAGACGCCGCGAGCACCGACAGCGCCGCGGGCATCGACGTCGCCGCCGACCGCGCGGACACCGAGCTGACCGGCACCGTCTTCGTCCTGGTCCACGGTGCCTGGCACGGCTCATGGCAGTGGGCGGCGACGCAGCGGGCGCTCGCCGGTCTCGGTGCCGCGAGCGTTGCCGTGGACCTGCCCGGGCACGGCTTCGGCGCTCCCCTGCCCAGCGGGTACCTGCTGCCCGACCGTTCCGGTCTGCTGACCGAGCGGTCGCAGCTCGCCGACGTGACGATGGACGACTGCGCCGATGCCGTCCTGGACACGCTGCGCCGGGTCCGCCGCTACGGCCGTGTCGTGCTCGTCGCGCACAGCGCGGGCGGCGGCCCCGCGTCGCTGGCCGCGGAGCGCGCGCCCGAACTGGTGGACCGCGTCGTCTACCTCTCCGCGTTCGTCCCCGCCGGCCGTCCCCGGTTCTTCGACTACCTGAGCGCGCCCGAGAATGCCACCGCACGAGGACAGGGCCTCAATCTCGGTGATCCCGGGGAGCTGGGCGCGGTACGGATCGACCCGCTCTCGCCGGACCCCGCCTACGTCGAGGAGCTGCGGCAGACCCACTACCACGACACGCGCGCCGACCGCTTCGACCGCTGGCGTATCGCGCTGAGCCCCGATCTGCCGCTGGCGATACCGGCGACCCCGGTGGACCTGACCCCGGCACGGTGGGGCCGCATCCCCCGGACCTTCGTACGCTGCGCGGATGACCGGGCGCTGCCGACGGCCGCGCAGGACCTGATGATCGCGGAGGCGGACCGGGCCATGCCGGGCGAGCCGTTCACCGTCCGTACCCTGCCGGGCAGCCACAGCCCGTTCGCCGCCCGCCCGCAGGAACTCGCCGAGGCCCTGGTCCGGTGAGCGGCCGCCGCTTCCTGCTGCCGGTGGTGCTGAGCGCGACCTTCGTGCAGCTGCTCAACGTCACGGTCGCGCAGATCGCCGCTCCGGCCCTCCAGGCGGGTCTGGGCGCGGGCCCCGGCGCGGTGCAGCTCGTACTGGCCGGGTACACCCTGGCGTACGCGTGCCTGCTCATCACCGCCGCCCGGCTCGGTGACCGCTACGGCTACCGGCGGCTTTTCGTGCTGGGCACCGCGCTCTTCACTGTCGGCTCGGTGGCCTGCGCCGCCGCGCCCGGCGCCGGATGGCTGATCGCGGCCCGGCTGGTGCAGGGTGCGGGCAGTGGCCTGGTCGCCCCGCAGGTGCTCTCCCTCATCCGTACCGGCGTTTGTGCGGAACGCCGCCCGCGAGCCCTCGCCCTGTACGGCGCCACGATGGGCGTGGCCTCACTGGCCGGGCCGCTCATCGGCGGGCTGCTCGTGGGCGCCGACCTCTTCGGCCTCGGCTGGCGCGCGATCTTCCTGGTCACGGTCCCGGTGGCACTCGTCTCGCTGGCCGGGGCGGCCCTGCTGCCTCCCTCGCACGGTACGGGCGGACAGCGGGTGGACGGGGTCGGGGCGGCGCTGGCCACCACCGGCTTCGCCACGCTGGTCCTGCCGTGCGCGCTGGGCCGGGAGGCGGGCTGGCCCTGGTGGACGTGGGTCTCCTTCGCCGTGGCCGCGGCGGCCCTCACCTGCTTCGTCCTCACCCTCCGGCACCGGCCGGACCCCCTGGTCCACCCGTCGGTCCTGCGGGACGGGACCGCGCGGTGGGGCGTACTGCTGGTGTTCGTCTTCAACGCCGGGGTCCCGTCGTTCACGTATCTGCTGTTCCTGCATCTGCAGTCCGCTCTCGGGTATTCGGCGCTGTCCGCCGCGCTGGTGTCGGCGCCGTTCGCCGCCGCGGCCGTGGTGGGCAGCCGTGCCGCCCCGGGCCTCTCCCGCCGGCTGGGCCCGACCGCGCTGACTGCACCCGCGCTCGTCCTCGCGGGCACGGCCGTGGCGCTCGCGACGCTCATCGGCACAGGGCCCGGGCGCCGGGCGGCCTTGCCGGTACTGGCGGCCGGAGGCGCCGCGTTCGGCCTCTTCACGGCCGCGGTGTTCACCCTGGTACTGGCGGGCGTGCGGGGCACCGCCGCGAGTTCGGTGTCCGGGCTGCTGCCTACGGCCCAGCAGCTCGGCGGCTCGATCGGGGTGACGCTGGCGGGGCTGGTCTACTTCGCGCCGGCCGACCGTGCGGACTCGGCGTTCGCCCACGCCATGGCTTACGAGGCCGCGGTCTTCCTGCTCACGGCGCTGATCGCCCTCCGGCTGCGGCGGACCGGTCCCGGGCCGGAGCGATCCGGGCCGGGCCCCACCTCCCGAACGCACGGGCAGACCGCTCGACACGGCACCCTGCGCCGCTGACAGTGCTGACAGCGAGCATGCTCATGAGCGTCTCCCGGCGCGATCCGCTCCGCTCACCCGGGCGATGGCTGCCGCCCCCGACCGCTCGGCAGAAGAGGACGGGGCGGCGCAGCCCGCACGGCCGCCACTCGATCGGAACTCGCGTACGGCAGCCCTCCGACGCAGGTGTGGCTCCCGAGGTGTGCGGGCCGAGGAGCGGCACGCGGGCTGCCCGTGTCCGGCAGGGGGCGGGTCCGGTCAGGCTCCCAGGAAGGCTTCCAGGCGGGTGAGTACCTGGTCCGGCTGCTCCTCCATCGGGAAGTGGCCGCACTCGCCGACAGCCTCCCCGGTCACGTCCTCGGCGTAGGTGCGCCAGATGTCCAGTACCGGAAGTGTCCCGGCGAGTCCGTCTGCTCCCCAGAGGACCAGAGTCGGCATGGTCAGCCGCCGGCCGGCCTCCGCGTCGGCGTCGTCGGCGGCCAGATCCGTGGTGAACGCGGCTCGGTAATCGTCGAATCCGGCACGCATGGCGCCTGCGCGACGGTAACTCTCGGCGTAGTGCTCGATGTCCGCGGGGCCAAGGGCGTGACGCTGGACGAGACCGCGGTCGAGCATGAACCGGACATACTCTGCCTCTTTGCCCTCCGTCAGGAACTCGGGCAGATCCGGTACGAGGTGGAAGAGCCAGTGCCAGTACGTGGCAGCCGTCCGGGCATCCATCCGGCGCCACATCTCGCGTGTCGGGATGATGCTGAGCAGCGCGAGCCGGCGGACCTCCGCAGGCCGGTCCAGGGCCCAACGATGGGCCACCCGGGCTCCCCGGTCGTGCCCGACCACGCTCGCCTGGTCGAAGCCCAGCCGGTTCATCAGGAGGCTCATGTCGCGTGCCATGGTGCGCTTGTCATAGCCGTCCCGGGGGCGGCCGGACTGTCCGTATCCCCGCAGGTCAGGGGCGACGACCGTGTACCGGCGGGCCAGCGCGGGCAGCACATGCCGCCAGCAGTGCCCCGTCTCCGGCCAGCCGTGCAGCAGCAGGACCAACGGCCCCTCGCCGGCGCGGCGCAGATGGATCCGGACACCGTCCACCAGCACGGAGTCCTCGTGGACGGGAACAGGGGTGGGGATGGGCACAGTGGGGCTCCTTCGTACCACTCAGCGCGCGAGGACCAGTACGGCGTTCTGACCGCCGAAGCCGAACGAGTTGCTCACCGCAAGCTCCATCGGGTGCGGCAGCGGTCGCCCGGCCACGACATTTGCCCTGATCGCCGGATCGGGGGTGGTCAGATTCGCCGTGGCGGGGATCTTCTGTTCGCGTAGCGTCCGCAGGGTGAGGATGGCCTCCATCGCCCCGGCGGCGCCCAGGAGATGGCCCATCACCCCCTTGGCGGAGGTGACCGGAGGATCTCCGGGCAGCACGCGCCGGAGCATCTCTGTCTCCAACCGGTCGTTCTGCGGCGTGGACGTGCCGTGCGCGTTGACGTGATCCACGTCCCCGGGCGCGGCGTCCGCGTCGGCCAGCGCCTGGCGCAGGGCGCCCTCCATGCCCTGGCCCTGGGGGTCGGGGGCTGTCACGTGATGGGCGTCGGCGGTGCTGCCGCAGCCCACGATCCGGCCGTGGACCCGGGCCCCGCGCGCCGCGGCGTCGGAGAGCCGTTCGAGGACGAGAACCCCGGCGCCTTCCCCTGCCACGAACCCGTCCCGGTGCAGGTCGAAGGGGCGGGAGGCGGTCGCCGGGTCGGTGTGCCGGGACAGCGCGCCCATCTGCGCGAACGCGGCCATGGTGACGGAGGTGAGAAGGGCGTCGCTGCCGCCGGTCACGACAACGTCGCACCGCCCGAGTTGCAGGAGATCGCAGGCCGTCTGGATGGCGGTCGCCGCGGAGGCGCACGCGGTGGACACCGTGAGGTTCGGGCCCCGGGCACCGAGGTCGATTCCGAGCTGGCCGGCGACCATGTTGGGCAGGTGCATCGGCAGGGTCAACGGCGAGACCCGGTGCGGCCCCTCATCGAGCAGCGTCCGGTGCTGCGCCTCGAACGTGCCTGCTCCACCGCCTGCCGTGCCGAACGCCACACCCGTGCGGGCACCGTCCCAGGTGCCGGGGTCAAGGCCCGCGTCGGCCACTGCCTCCCGGGCGGCGAGCAGGGCGAACTGCGAACTCCGGTCGAGCCGGTGGGCCTGCCGTGCCCCGAGGGCGCGGTCGGCGTCGAAGGCGGGCACCCGGCAGGAGATCCGTACCGGAAGGCCCGCCAGCGCCTCGTCCTGCGCGGCCGTTGCCGTGCCGGCCAGCGCCGCCTGCCAGTTCGCCTCCACACCGATGCCCCCGGGCCCCACCAGACCCATGCCGGTCACCGCGATCGCGGAGCGCGTCACCGGCCGGCCCCGGTGCGCTGCTCGACGAGGGTGACCAGTCCGGCAATGTTCTCCGAGGCCAGTATCTCCTCGTCCCTGAACGTCTCGCCGTAGATCTGCTCCAGTTCCATGGAGAGTTCGACGGCGCTCAGCGAGTCGAGTTCGATCTGGTTCAAGGTGGCCTTCTCCGTGATGACATCGGCCGGGATCTTGATCCGGTCGATGAGGATGCCCCTGATCGTCTCGTAGGTGTTCATGAGGTCGCTCCTTGAGGTGTTGATGGCCAGATGAGGGTGGTGGCGCCCCAGGTGAGACCGCCGCCGAAGGCGGCCACCAGCACTTTGTGGCCTGCGGTGAGGGTTCCGTCAGCGACGGCGTCGGCCAGCAGCAGGGGAATGGAGGACGCCCCGGTGTTGCCGCAGTGGCCGATGTTCGTGAGCATGCGCTCGTCCGGCAGTTCCAGCTCGTAGGACATGGCTTTGAGAATGCGGTCGTTGGCCTGGTGGGCAGCGACCCGGTCGAGATCCGACAGCGTCCAGCCCGCGGAAGCGGTTGCCGACCGGGCGGCGTCGGCCATCCGCCGCACCGCGTGCCGAAACGTCTCGCGGCCCCGCATGCGGAAGTGGGCTTCGGGAGCGGGGACCTGGATGAGATCGCTCAGGCTGCCATCGCTGCCGAGCACCACCGGGCCGAGCGCGCCCGCCTCGTCCGGTTCACCCGCCCGCAGCACGCAGGCTCCGGCGCCATCGCCGAAGATCACGGCTGTGTCGCGGTCGTACGGGTCGATGATCGAGGAGTACCGTTCAGCGGCGATCACCAGGACACGGCGGGCGCTGCGAGCGGCTATCAGTCCTGCCGCGGTGGCCAGGGCGTAGACAAAGCCGCTGCAGACAGCCGCCACGTCGAAGGCGGCCACTTCCCCGAGACCAAGGCGGTGCGCCACCTCGGGGGCGGCGGCCGGCAAGGGCCGGTCCGCGGTGCTCGTCGCCAGTACGACCGCGTCCACCGAGTCGTGGCGCGCACCCTCCAGCGCCCGTCGGCCGGCCTGTACCGCCAGCTCCGTCGTCCCTGTGCCCGCGGGGGCGTGGCGGCGGCTGCCGATGCCCGTCCGGGTACGGATCCACCCCTCGTCGATGCCCAGGCGAGCGGCGAGTTCGCCGTTGGTCACCGTGACTTCGGGGTGTACCGCCGCGATGTTCTCCAGGACGGCGGAGCGGCCGGCGGTCACCGGACCACCGCGGATCCGGGTGATATCCCGGGGGTGCTGTCGTGCGCCGGGAGGCTGCCCCAGGCGTAGGTGTCCGCGGCCAGGTCGAGGGTGCGTGCCTCATAGTCGGGGTGGGCGATCGGCACGTCGAGCAGCGGCTCGGGCACGTCGAGGGCTGCGAGCAGCAGCTCGGGATCCGCCCCGAGGCGACCGCACAGGTCGGCCCGTTCCCGCATCAAGCCGGCTACGGCGGCCTGGTCGAGCAGCCCGTGCGCGAGGGCAGGGCCGACGAGTTGCAGCACGCTGTCGATGCCGTAGAGGTCGCGCAACTGCGCCTCGACGCCATGCGCGTCCGATGGCCGCCAGCGTGCGAGTACGGCCGCCGCGGTGGCGGCCTGCACGTGGGGGACGCACAGGGCGTACCGGCCGGTGTCGCGCCATTCGTCGAGCAGGCCGTGGGCGAGCGCGGCAAGGAGCACGCCCGTTCGCTCGGCCGGACACAGGGCTGATTCCGCCGGAGGACCCGGGGGTGCGCTGCGGGGCTCGCGGGCGGTGACGCGAACGCTCTCGTAGCACAGGATGGTGTTGTCGCCCGCGAAGGTGGTGTTGATCTCGAAGTCGTTGCGCATGCTCACGATTTCGTTGAAGGCGTGGAAGCCATGGCCTCCGCACAGCTCGCGCAGCTGGCCCAAAGCGGTGTTCGCCTGCCAGGTGGCCGCGGCTTTGAACCCGGAGGTGCGGCCGTAGAGGCGGCTTCGCCCCTCGACCGTGCCGTAGTCGGCGCTCGCGTCCTGGATGAGGAGTTCCATCGCCTCGCGCAGGGCGAGGGCGCGGGCCACGATCGGTGTCAGACGTTCTTGGTAGTGGGCATGCCCGATGAGGGGGCGGCGGTATGCGGTGCGGCTGGTGCTGTAGCGCACCGCGATGGCGGCGGCCCTGCGCACGGCCTGGGCTGCCGCCGCCACGGGAAAGATCCGCTCCTGGATGAACGTCTCCATACAGCGGCTGAACCGTTCATGGGGTCCGATGTCCGACTGGTAGCGGCCCTCCGGGGAGATGCGCGCCCAGGAACTCATCAGGGCGTCGGCCGGAATGCGGTAGTCCTCGAATCGGATCATGCCTGTCTGGTTGGCGACGATGCCGCCCTTCGGGTCCGCTCGCTGGATGCGGATCCCGTCGTACGGCAGGGCGCCCTCCTTCTCCCGCAGGGGGACGCGGATCCAGTGGTGTCCCTCATCGACGCCGTCCACGATCAGCCGGGCCAAGGTCATGGCCACCTCGGCGGAGAAGAGGCTGTTGCCGATCCAGCACTTGGTGGCCGCGTCATCGGGGGTGCGCAGCGTCAGAGTGCGATCGGTGTGGCTGTAGTGCGCCTCGGTGCCCAGGCGGCGCAGATCGCTGCCCCGGCCGAGTTCGGTGGCGGCGAAGGCGTAGACGGTGTCGAAGCGGTCTATCTCTTCCCGGTGCGCCGCTACTTGAGCAGGTGAGCCATGTGAGAGCAGCGCGTTCCCGGCGATCTGGTGGTCCACGATGACGGAGAGCAGCGCGAAGTCATACGCTCCGATCCACCCGAGATCCCGTACGAACTCCGCGAAGCGGTCTGCTTCCGGGCCTCCGCACCACATGCTGTTGGCCACCAGGCCACGCCGGTGCAGCAGTCGCGCACGTCGCACGGCCAATGCCATGGCCTCATCCAGCCCGAGCTCGTACCGGAGTCTGGGCTGGAAGATGTCCTCCTGCACAATCCTGGAAAAGCGCGGTTCGCTCCTCACGGATCTCTCCTTTGCTGAGCGTGGCTGGTCAGGGAAGGGTGTGCGGGTGCTGTGGATTGATGAGAACCACCTGGTGCGAACCGTGACCGGTGGTGAGCTGACTCATGACGGTGTTGACGGAGTCGTCCAGCGGGACAACCGTGGTGATGATGTCCGCCACGGGGATGCTGCGGGCCGCCAGCAAAGACAGCGCCCGTTCGAACGCGGGGCGGTTTTGTGCATAGCTGCCGATGACCGTGACTTCCTTGGTGACCAGCGGCACGGACTCCAGGCGCAGCGGATGCTCGCTCACCCCCATGGCCAGCACACGGCCGCCCGGCCGTACCAGGCGGACAGCTTCGGCCAGCGCGGTCGGCGATCCGACGCATTCGATGGCCACCGTCGGCTCGCTTCCCAACTCGGCGGTCAACTGCGCCGGATCCTCGGGCACATCGACTGCCGTGATCCCCGTACGTCGCAGCCGCTCCCGCCGCAGGGCGAGCGGTTCGGTGACAATGTGCCGGGAGTTGCCAAGGCTTTTCAAAGCATGCGCCGTCAGGTATCCGATAACGCCGCCACCGACCACCACGACTGTGTCGTCCGGACCGATGTCCGCCCGTTCGATGGCATGCAGGCAACAGGAGAGCGGCTCGGTGAGACACGCCTCCCGCAACGGAAGCGTGTCCGGCACCGGGTACACCGCATGGGCGGGCGCCAGCACTTCCTCCGCGTAGGCGCCGGGACGGGTACCGAGCCCCATGGAGGTTTCATTCCACGGTTCCACCTGGCACATCTGGTTGTCGCCGGCCTGACAGACCGCGCATTCCCCGCAGCCGTCCTTGGGCCACACCACGACCCGGTCGCCCGGTTCCCATTTCCCCTCGAGATCCGAACCTACTTCCCGGATCACACCGGAAATCTCGTGCCCCAGGACAGCGCCTTCTCCCGCGACTCCCGGCATTTCACGAAGGTGCAGATCGGAACCGCAGATCGCGCAGTACGCGACTGCGACGCGCAACCAGCCGGGTGGGAGCTCCTGCTGCGGCGATTCCGCGATATGCAAACGGCGATTCTCGTCAATTTTAAGCGCGCGCACGGCACTTTCCTCCCGCGAGAAGGACTGAGCATCGGATAACAGTTGACACACACAGGCAACTCAAGCCGTTAACCACGTTGAGCCGTACATACCTGCCCCTACATGTTCAGGGTCTGGGTTTTCCGCAAGAACGTCCCGCCACAGATGGCGCAAGTTGCGGCTGTGAGCGAAATCCTCTCGATTCGTGGACATGGCGCGTTTCCACAAAGGGATCGTGCCAGTTGAGCAGGGTTCACCCAGCGTTCCGTTCACTCGTGGTGAGGGGAATACTGGGCACCACAAGGCACACAGTTCGGGCGGACCGGTGGAAGAAATCGACGCCGAGAGGCGCGAAAGCTTCTGAGGCAGCAGTCATGATCGCTGTCCGGAAAAAATAGCAGGGCTGCGAACCAGCCACAAGAGTGTGTGATCACCAAGCAGTTGTTCGGCAGGCGCCGCAACTCTTCGCCACAGCACGCCAGCACTCGGCCGACCCGGCAAGGGCGGGGCAATTGGCGTTCGAGATTTCGTGGGAGGCGGTCTCCGTGACAGCCCGCGTTCACAGGCCGTTTGGGACGGTTGCCGCCGGGCGGAATCAACACCCTGTTGAAACCCGGTTGTGATCACCTCTGAAACGAGGTTTTCGTCGCATTGCGGGCGCCCGTTCGGCTTCTGAGCCAGTTGGCGGCTTTCCGTCACAACGTGCCGTATCCGTCCGACGGCGGCGAAGAAAGAGCCGACCAGTCCTGCCGCCTCCAGGACTTCAGGCGGCACCTCGGCCGCCCTGAAGCACGAACCGCGCCGCACCCTCACCCAGGGAAGCGGCGCCGTCGTCAACTGTTCCAGCCCCGGCATCCTCGCCGACAACCCCGGCCGCGCCGCCTGCCCTCGTTTGACGACAGGAGCGGCTCGGTGGACGGCGACCGGCTCAGGTCGAGCGCAGACAGAAAGGGTGTCCGGCCGGGCTTGCGTAGACGCGACTGCCGGTGCGGGATTCCGCGGTGACCTTGCCGGTGGGACGCAGTCGGGTGGCGCCGGCTTCGGTGGCCGTGCGGTCGGCGGTTGTGAGGTCGTCGACGCCGAAGTCGAGGTGTGTCTGCTGGGAGACCGGTCTTCGACGACGCACGCACCCGTATGGCCAACGCCCTCTCCTTGCTGCTCGACGCCGGCAGCGCGGCAGGCACCGTCCGCCACGACGTCACCGGCTCCACCCTGTTGCGCGCCCTGGGCGGCGTCTGCGGAATGCGTGCCACGGAGGGCTGGCTGGTCGAGGCCCGGCAGATCACCGCCCTCCTCTTCGACGGCCTGCGACACGGCGCCCCGCAGTCACCCTGAGCCGGGGGGCCGCGCATCGCGCGCCGCCGGCCAGGTCCTGCGATCTCCCACGCGGGCTCGTACGCCGTCTTCGGCCGCTCGGTGCACCGCTTCGCCACCGACGGGTCCTCGATGCCGAGTTGCCCGGCCAGGTGCTCGACCACTGGCCACGGCGTCTCCAGCGGGCCGTCCAGGAGGAACCGGCCGATGTAGCGCGCCGTGTGCACCTGGAGCGCGAAGCCGAGTTGGTGGTGAGAGGAGCGTCGCAGTGCGATCAGATCGCGATCGACGCCGTCCAGGAAGAATAACCGCTCCCGCTCGGGGCGGGTCGGCTCCTCGGCGAACTCCCCGTACGCCTTGACCCGCTCATCAGTCGAAAACTCCCCCGGCACGCGCGGACCGTGGCCGGCCCCGGCACCCACGCGGCGATCTTCCCGCGAACCCCGGCGGAGCCTTGAGTCGGTGCGCTGACCGACCATGATCAATCTCAGCGCCAACGGCTGTACCGATGTTCCTACCGACGCCAATTGCATCGGATGCGCATACGGCGACTTCCACCCCGGCAGCGGCGTATGACGAGCGAACAGTGGCCTGACCTGGGCCCGATACACCCCAGGCGACCACACACGGTGACACCAGGATCGGCCTCACCGAGAAATACGCGACACCTCGACTCGCGAGCCCACCAGTCCCGAGGCCGTACCACGGAGGTGCGGTAGAGACTTCCGGAACGAGCGTCACCCGAGCGTCAGGAACCTCCGAAAGAGCCTCCGAAGGCGTCGCCGACGCTGGCACCTCGCTTACGAACCCGCAGGTCAGCAAGCTACGCCGATCGATCCGCCGCGCGTACCGCTGCATGGAGGGAAACGAGTCAAGCCACCCACCCGAATAACAAAACCGCAGTTCAGGAGCCCTTCGCGACCGGTTCGAGGATCGCCACACACTCCAGATGCTGCGTCATCGGGAACAGGTCGAAAGCCCGCAGGAAGCGGGGCCGGTAGCCCGCGGCGGCGAAGTACGTGAGGTCGCGGGCGAGGGCCGCCGGGTCGCAGGCGACGTAGGCGACGCGGCGGGGGCCCAGTGCCGCGATGGACTCCACGATGCGCTTGCCCGCGCCGGTCCTGGGCGGGTCGAGGACGACGAGGTCGGCCTCGGTGATGCCGGTGCGGGGCAGCACCTGCTCGACCTTGCCGTGTTCGATCCGTACCCGGGGGAAGTCCTCCAGGTTCTTGCGGGCGTCGGCCGCCGCCCGCTTGCCGGACTCGATGCCCAGCACCGCGCCCTTCTCCCCGATCCGGTCGGCCAGCGCACCCGCGAACAGGCCGACGCCGCAGTACAGGTCGAGGGCCATCTCGCCCTTGCGCGGGGTGAGTCCGCGCATCACGGCATCCACCAGGACCTCCGCGGCACGCGGGTGGACCTGCCAGAAGCCGCCCTCGCCGACGCGCCAGGTGCGGTCGTCGGCCCGTTCGCGCACGAAGTCGCGGCCGTGCACGCGGTGTACGGCCCCGTCCTTCTCCCCGACGCGCAGCACGGACACCTCGCGGTCCAGCTCCACGATGGGCAGCCGGCCGCCGGGGCGGGGGGTGAGGATGACCTGGCGGTCGGCCGACCCGGTGGCGGCGATCGCGTCCACGGCGGCGATCTGCGGCCACTCCCGGGCCTCGATGCCCAGTTCCTCGACGCCCGGCGCGGCGATCAGGCAGCGGTCCACCGGCTCCACCTCGTGGGAGCGGTGCCGGCGCAGTCCGACCCGTCCCTCGGGATCGACAGCGAAGCCGACCCGGGTGCGCCAGGCGGGCACCTCTCCGGGGGCGACCTTGTCGCCGGGTGCGGGCTCGACGGTGCCGTCCCAGGCGACGTCCTCGGGGGTGAGCCCGGCCAGCCGGCTCAGCTGTTCGCGGAGTACGTCGCCCTTCAGCCTGCGCTGCGCTCCCGGCTTGACGTGCTGCCAGTCGCAGCCGCCGCAGCGCCCGGGGCCGGAGAAGGGGCAGGGGGCCTCGATGCGGTCCTTGGCCGGGTCCAGCACCTGTACGGCGTCGGCCCGCAGGAAGCGGGAGTCGGCGCGGCCCTCGGTCACCCGGGCGACCACCCGCTCGCCGGGCAGCGTGTGCCGGACGAACAGCACCCGGCCCTCGTCCGTACGCGCGACACAGTGGCCGCCGTGCGCGACGGGGCCGATCTCGACCTCGTACTCCTCCCCCACGAGGGAGGGGGCGAGCTGTCCTGACGCGCTGGCTTCGGGCATGACGGAGTGACTCCAGGAACGGGGGCGGCGCGGGCCCGTGCGGGCCCGGAGCGGAGGTGCGGGGTGAACCGCGGCGGGAGCCGCCGCGAACCGCAGCCGCCGAGTCTACTTCCCGCACCGGCCCTCCCCCGCCCGGCCGCCCAGCCCGGTGCGGCCGGGGCGGTCGCCGTCCGGGCCAGACCCTAGTTCTTCCGTCCCCGCGTCAGGTCCTCCGACGAGTCGCCCGCTCCCGGGGAGCGGCCGGGGGACGGGGAGCCCGGCCCCGCGCCGGTGCCCGGCTCCGTCCCCTTGCCGCTCTTGCCGTCCTTGCGGGGCGCGAGCACCGGTCCGCGGCGTACCGAGCCGGGGGCGTTCCACTGCTCGCGGCGGCGGGCCCGCTTCCTCGCCAGTTCCGAGGACTCCAGCTGGTAGGGCACGGAGGAGACCATGACGCCCGGGGTGTAGAGCAGGCGGCCCTTGAGCCGCAGCGCGCTCTGGTTGTGCAGCAGGTGCTCGTACCAGTGACCGACCACGTACTCGGGGATGAAGACGCTGACCAGGTCGCGCGGCTGTTCCTTGCGCAGCCGCTTGACGTAGTCGATGACGGGGCGGGAGATCTCGCGGTAGGGCGAGTCGAGGATGGTGAGCGGGATGTCTATGCCGCTCTCCTCCCACTCCCTGCGCAGCTGGTCGGTCTCGGCCTGGTCCACGTTGACGGTGACGGCCTCCAGGGTGTCGGAGCGCATCAGGCGGGCGTAGCGCAGGGCCCGCAGCGTGGGCTTGTGCATCTTGGAGACGAGGACGAAGGAGTGCACCCGCGAGGGGCGCACCTTGGTCCCGCCCGGGTCGTCGGAGGCCAGTTCCTCGGTGACACCGTCGTAGTGCCGGCGGATCGAGGTCATCACGGCGTAGAAGAGGGCCATGCCCACGAGGGAGACCCACGCGCCGTGAGTGAACTTCGTCACCAGGACCACCACGAGCACCAGCCCGGTGAAGAAGGCGCCGAAGGTGTTGATGGCCCGGGAGCGGATCATGTGCCGGCGGCGTGCGGGGTCGCTCTCGTCGGTCAGCAGCCGGTTCCAGTGCCGCACCATGCCGGTCTGGCTGAGCGTGAAGGACACGAAGACGCCCACGATGTACAGCTGGATCAGGCGCGTGGAGTCGGCCCCGTAGACCACCACGAGTATCGCGGCGGCCCCGGCCAGCAGCACGATGCCGTTGGAGAAGGCCAGCCGGTCGCCGCGGGTGTGCAGCTGGCGGGGCAGGTAGCGGTCCTGGGCCAGGATCGAGCCGAGCAGCGGGAAGCCGTTGTAGGCGGTGTTGGCCGCCAGGAACAGCACGAGCGCCGTCGCCGCCGCGAGGAAGACGAACGGGAAGGTGCCGTCGCCGAACACCGCTGCCGCCACCTGGGAGATGACCGGGTTCTGGGTGTAGCCGGAGCCGACCGGCTTGCCGTCCACCAGCAGGTCTCTGGCCGGGTTCTCGGCCATCTTCACGTCGGTGACGAGGGCGAGCGCGATGATGCCGCAGAACATGGTGACGGCGAGCACGCCCATCATCGCCAACGTGGTCGCCGCGTTGCGGGACTTGGGCTTGCGGAAGGCGGGCACGCCGTTGCTGATCGCCTCGACGCCGGTGAGCGCCGCGCAGCCCGAGGAGAAGGCCCGCAGCAGCAGGAAGGACAGGGCGAAGCCGGTCAGCCCGGACTGCTCGGTGTGGATGTGGTAGTCGGCGGTGGGCGCGCGCATGTGGTCGCCCAGGAGGACCCCGCGCACCACTCCCCATACGAGTAGCGCGAAGACCCCCGCGACGAAGCAGTAGGTGGGAATGGCGAAGAGCTTGCCCGACTCGCGGACCCCGCGCAGGTTCATCAGCGTCAGCAGCACGATGACGGCCACAGCGCACAGCGTCTTGTGCTCGACGACGAAGGGAATGGCCGAGCCGAGGTTCTCCACACCCGAGGAGATGGAGACGGCGACGGTCAGCACGTAGTCGACGAGCAGTGCGCTGGCGACCGTGAGGCCCGCCTTGCGGCCGAGGTTGGTGGAGGCGACCTCGTAGTCGCCCCCGCCGCTGGGGTAGGCGCGGACGTTCTGCCGGTAGGAGGCGACCACCGTGAACATCAGCACCACCACGGCCACCGCGATCCACGGGCTGAAGTGATAGGCGGAGACTCCCGCGATGGACAGGACCAGCAGCACCTCACCTGGCGCGTACGCCACGGAGGAGAGCGGGTCGGAGGCGAAGACGGGCAGCGCGACACGCTTGGGGAGAAGGGTCTCCCCGAGCTTGTCGCTCCGCAGCGCCCTCCCGAGGAGGAGTCGTTTCGGTACGTCGGTCATCCTGGACACGCAGAGGATCGTATGCGGTCAGTCATGCGATGCTGAGACGGCCCGCTTGTACGGGACGAAGGGACGGGCGTTGCACATTGTGATCATGGGCTGCGGACGAGTGGGAGCAGAGCTCGCGCAGACCTTGGAGCGACAAGGCCATACGGTCGCGGTCATCGACCAGGACCCCACCGCCTTCCGGCGTCTCGGCTCCGGTTTCGGCGGCCGTCGCGTCACGGGCGTCGGCTTCGACCAGGACACCCTGCGCGAGGCCGGGATAGAGGAGGCGGGTGCCTTCGCGGCGGTCAGCAGCGGTGACAACTCCAACATCATCGCGGCCCGGGTGGCACGGGAGATGTTCGGCACGGCACATGTGGCCGCCCGCATCTACGACCCCAAGCGGGCCGAGGTCTACCAGCGGCTCGGTATCCCCACCGTGGCGACCGTGCGCTGGACGGCCGACCAGATGCTGCGCAGGCTGCTGCCCTCCGGCTCCGAGCCGCTGTGGCGGGACCCGAGCGGCACGGTGCAGCTCGCCGAGGTGCACACCTCGCCCGCCTGGGTCGGCGAGCGCGTCAGCCGCCTCCAGGAGGATGCGGGGGTGCGCATCGCCTTCCTCACCCGGCTGGGCGAGGCGGTCCTGCCCACCTCGCGGACGGTCCTGCAAGAGGGCGATCTGGTGCATGTGATGATGCGCTGCGACGAGGTCGCGCGTGTGGAGGAAGTGTTCGCGGTGGGGCCCGAGGAGGCACGCTCGTGAGGGTTGCTATCGCCGGGGCGGGTGCCGTGGGCCGCTCCATCGCGGGCGAACTGCTGGAGAACGGCCACGAGGTCCTGCTCATCGACAAGGCGCCGACGGCCATTTCGGTCGAACGCGTGCCGCAGGCGGAGTGGCTGCTGGCCGACGCCTGCGAGATCACCTCGCTCGACGAGGCGGCGCTGGAGCGCTGCAACGTGGTGATCGCGGCCACGGGTGACGACAAGGTCAACCTCGTCGTCTCGCTGCTGGCCAAGACCGAGTACGGGGTGCCGCGCGTGGTGGCGCGGGTCAACAACCCCAAGAACGAATGGCTGTTCAACGAGTCCTGGGGCGTCGATGTGGCCGTCTCGACCCCGCGCCTGATGTCGGCGCTGGTCGAGGAGGCCGTCAGCGTGGGCGATCTGGTCCGGCTGATGCGGTTCTCGCAGGGTGACGCGAATCTCGTCGAGCTGACGCTGCCGCCGGAATCCACGCTGGCCGGCGTCCGGGTGGGCGATGTGAGCTGGCCGGAGGACACTTCGCTGGTCACCATCATCCGGGGCAACCGCGTGCTGACGCCGGACCCGGACGATGTGCTGGAGGCCGGGGACGAGTTGCTGTTCGTGGCGGCTCCGGCCCGCGAGGAACAGTTGGAGGAGTTGCTCTCGGCCCGCTCGTGAGGCGCCACGGTGCGGGCACCCCGCCCTCAGTCCTTCGGTACCAGCGCGGTCCACACCTGGCCGCGTGCGAAGGGCAGCCGGTTTCCGTCGCTGTCGGTGAAGGTGGTGCCCGCGTCCGCGGCAGGGCGTGACCAGCGCGCCCGGTACTCCTTGCCGTCCCGCAGCACCAGGGCTCTCCCCTGGCCGACGGTCTCGGTGTACGGAGTGACGCTGCCCGCGCTGTCCCGGAAGCGGGAGGCGCGGGCCGTCACGTACTGGATGACGACCGTGGCCGGGGCGAGCCGCCCGTCGCCGCGGGTGTGCGCGGGCGCGCCGTCCATCGAGACCAGCCAGCGGCGGCGCCCCGCCGACCAGTTGAAGGTGAAACGGGCCGCCGGATAGCGGACGGTGTGCTCGCCGACGCGGCGCCCGCCCTCCGGGGCCGGGCCGAAGCGGAACCCGATGTCGCGCGGCGCTGCGGCGTCCTTGGCCGCGTCCATGGCGGTGCGGGCCCGCAGGTAGAGGTTGTGCGGGGCCGGACGGGCGGGGTCGCGCTCATAGCCCTCGGGAAGCTTGCCGGGCGGGATCAGCCGCAGCGAGGCGGCCTCCAGCGTGGGCATCAGCTTCGATTGGACGCCGGAGAAGGCCAGCGCGGGTCTGCCGAATTGGCGCAGCAGCTCAAGGTCGGACTCGCGTGCGCTGCGCACCGGGCCGAGAGTGGCCGGTACCCGGGAGGCGAAGACGGCCAGGATGCGGCTGAGGCCCGCCTCGACCTCCTCCGTGTACACGAGATCGGCTTGGTCGAGGCCGGTCTGGGGGCGGGCCGGACCGACGTTGTCGATCTTCACGGCGAGTACGTGATCGCCCTTCTCGCCGCCTCCGGTGAACGGGGAGCGGTCCTGGTCCGCCGTGCTTCCGCCGCCCGCGGAGGGGGCGCAGCCGGTGACCGCGCCTGCCGTGGCGAGGGTGACGGCGGCCAGCGCGGTGCCCAGTACTGTCCTGCGGGAGGCGTACGGCGCCCCCGGAGGCCCGTCGGGGTCGGCTCCGGCCTGTCCTGCTCCGCGCCGTCCGGACTGCCCGGACTGTCCGGGCTCCGCCCTCTGTGCCATCTCGCACCCCACGCCGCCTCGTCTCCGGTCACCACCCGTCTTGTCTTCCCCGTACCCTGCCCGGGAAGCGCGGATACGGCGCGTGGTACGGGGCCGACCGGTCCGTGGGACGAGACGTCGGTTTACGGAGCCCGGAACGGAAGGGGCTCCGCTCAGCGGCGGTGGCGGCCCGCGGTGCCGGCTTCGGCGGTGGCGGCCTTCGCCGCCTCCTTCTCGGCCTTGGCGGCGTCCGCCTCGGCCTCGATCTCCGCGATGACGTTGATCGGCGCCGGGGCCTTCGCCAGGAAGATCCAGGTGAGGTAGACCGCGAGCAGGAACGGCGGGATCTTCAACGCGACCGTCACCCAGCCGAATTGCGCGGTGTTGCCCCAGAGGTAGAGCGGGAAGAGGATGGCGCACTTGGCCAGCAGGATGAAGCCCCAGGCGTAACTCGCCTTTGTGTACGCCTTCTTGCGGCCCGGGTTCCGCTTGCGCCAGGACAAGTTCTCCTTGAACACCGGCCCCAGCACCACGCCCAGCAGCGGTACGCCCGCCATCGACGTGATGAGGTAGGCCAGCGCCAGACCCAGCGTGTAGAGCATGCCCGGCAGGTAGAAGTCCTTCGCGTTGCCGGTCATCATCGCGAAGAGCACGCCGAAGCCGACCCCGAAGATCCCGCTGAAGGCGTGCTTGACGGTGTCCTTGCGCAGCAGACGGAAGACGACCATCACACCGGAGATCACCAGCGCGGTGATCGCGGCCATGCGAATGTCCTTGTTCACCGTGTACATCGCGATGAACACCAGGCCCGGCACAGTCGTCTCGACCAGGCCACGGATACCGCCGAAGGCTTCGAACAGCGCGGCCTCGGTCACGGCCCGGGACCCGGACTCCTCCGGCGTTGCTCCTTCCGCATCGGAGCCGTCGGCTCCTTCGGTCCGCTCGGCCTCATGGGCCGGGGGCACCGGCTCGTCCGGTTGCGTCCGCTTGTCGGGGAGGGTCACCCGCTACTCCTGTCCGAGGGGTCGCAGCTCGTACTTGGGGTTGAACATCACGGGACGGCCGTGGCTGGCGGTGATCCGTCCCCACACGATCAGCTTGCGGCCCGGTTCGATACCCGCGATGGAGCGGCGGCCCAGCCAGACGACGTCCAACGGGGCCGAGCCGTCGAACAGCTCGGCCTCCAGAGTGGGCACTCCGGCGCGTGGCCGCAGCGTCACGGTGCGCAGCGTACCGGTCACGCGCACCATGTCGCGGTCGCTGCACTCGGAGATCCGGGTGCAGCCCGTACCCTCGGCCTCCTCCCGCAGCTCCGCGGAGCGCAGGTCCTCCTCCGAGGAGGACAGCCGTTCAAGGAACCGCCGGAACCGCCCGTTGTTGGGGCCCCGCTGCTCTCGGGTGGCGCCAGTCATGGGGCCCAGCGTACCGCCGCCACGGCCCTCCGCCTCACCTCGCGCCGGCGACCGTCCGTTCCGCCCCGGCAACCGGCCCGCCCGGCCGCCCACCCCTGGAAACCGTCACCCCTGAACCGGTTACTTCTCGAACCGGTAACCCATTCCGGCCTCCGTCACGAAGTGGCGGGGGTGGGAGGGGTCGGATTCCAGTTTGCGGCGGAGCTGGGCCATGTAGACGCGCAGGTAGTTGGTCTCGGTGCCGTAGGAGGGGCCCCAGACCTCCTTCAGGAGCTGCTTCTGGCTCACCAGGCGGCCCGGGTTGCGCACCAGCACCTCCAGCAGGTGCCACTCGGTGGGGGTCAGGCGGACGTCCTTGCCGTGGCGATGCACCTTCTTCGCCGCGAGGTCCACGATGAAGTCGTCGGTCTCGATGACTCCCGCGTCCTCGGGCATGCCTGCGGGCGGCTCGGCCCGCCGCACGGCGGCCCGCAGCCGGGCCAGCAGTTCGTCCATGCCGAACGGCTTGGTGACGTAGTCGTCCGCCCCCGCGTCCAGCGCCTCGACCTTCTCGTCGGAGGTCTGGCGCGCGGACAGGACGAGGATCGGGACCCTGGTCCAGCCGCGGATGCCGCGGATGACGTCCACGCCGTCCATGTCGGGCAGGCCGAGGTCGAGGACGACGACGTCAGGGTGGCGGTCGGCCGCCAGCCGCAGCGCGGTGGCGCCGTCGTGTGCGGCGTCCACCTCGTACTTGCGCGCCTTGAGATTGATCACAAGGGCGCGGACGATCTGCGGCTCGTCATCGACCACGAGCACCCGGTGCATGCTGTCTTCCTCTCGATTCCGTTGTGGGCCCGCTCAGGTGCCCGCGCGCTGCCGTCGGGGCGGCGCGCCGGCCGGGCGGGCAAGGGGCTCGGCCGGTACGGGACGGCGCCCGTGGGCCGCGCGCAGGGTGAGGACCATGGTCATGCCGCCGCCGGGGGTGTCCTCGGCCTCCAGGCTGCCGCCCATGGCCTCGGCGAAGCCCCGGGCGACGGCCAGGCCGAGGCCGACTCCGGCGCCGCCCGGTGCGTCGCCGTAGCGCTGGAAGGGCTCGAAGATGCGGCCCTTGTCGCTGTCGGGCACGCCGGGTCCACGGTCGATGACCCGCACCTCGACTCGTTCGGCGAGCGCACTCGCCTTGACCAGCACCTTCTTGTCGTCGGGACTGTATTTGACCGCGTTTTCGACGAGATTGGCGACGGTGCGCTCCAGCAGGCCGGGATCCACGGCGACCAGCGGCAGCACCTCGGCGACAGCCAGCCGCACGCTGCCCTCGGGGACGCCGCCGAGCGCCTTGGGGACGACCTCCTCCAGGCTGATGTCGCGAATGAGCGGGGCGACGGTGCCGGTCTGGAGGCGGGACATGTCCAGCAGGTTGCCGACGAGGTTGTCGAGCTTGTCGGCGCCCTCCTCGATGGCGCTCAGCAGTTCGGCCTCGTCCTCGGCCGACCACTGCACATCGTCCGAGCGCAGCGAGGAGACCGACGCCTTGATGGCGGCGAGCGGGGTGCGCAGATCGTGGGAGACGGCGGCCAGGAGCGCGGTGCGGATGTGGTTGCCCTCGGCCAGCTCGCGCGCCTGTTCGGCCTCGCCGAGCAGGCGCTGCCGGTCGAGCACGCCGACGGCCTGTGCGGCGAAGGCGGCCAGCACCCTGCGGTCCTCGGCGGGCAGCACCCGGCCGCACAGCACCAGCATCATGTTGTCGCCGATGGGCATGTCCACATCGCCGTCCTCGGGCGTCAGCGGGCGCTTGCCGCCCTCGGCGGCGCCGACGCTCCCCGCGCAGGTCCACGGGGCCCGCTCGTCCGCGCGCTCCAGCAGGGCGACGGACTCCATGCCGAAGGTCTCGCGGACGCGGTCCAGCAGCGCGTCGAGGCTGTCCTCGCCGCGCAGCACGCTGCCCGCGAGCATGGACAAGATCTCCGACTCGGCACGCAGCCTGGCCGCCTGGTGCGTGCGGCGGGCCGCCAGATCGACCACCGAGGCGACCGCGACGGCGACGCCGAAGAAGACGGCGAGGGAGACCACGTTGCGCAGGCTGCTGATGGTCCAGGTGTGGATGGGCGCGGTGAAGTAGTAGTTCAGCAGCCCCGAGCCCACGGCGGCCGAGGCCAGCGCGGGCAGCAGCCCGCCCACGAGCCCGGCGGCGACGGTCAGCACCAGGAAGAGCAGCACATCGTTGGCGAAGCCCACATCCGGGTCGAACGCCAGCATCGCGAAGGTGAGCAGGGCCGGGGCGCCGAAGGCGGTCAGCCAGCCGGCGATGATCCGGGAGCGGCCCAGCCGCCCGGAGCGGGCGACGGGCAGTCCGCGGCCCTTGGCGACCTCGTCGTGGGTGACGATGTGGACGTCCAGGTCGGGCCCCGAATCACGGGCGACGGTGGTGCCGACACCGGGGCCGAAGATGTACTGCCAGGACTTGCGGCGGGAGGAGCCCAGCACGATCTGGGTGGCGTTGACACCCCGCGCGAAGTCCAGCAGGGCCTCGGGGATGTCGTCGCCTATGACGTGGTGGTAGGTGCCGCCCAGGTCTTCGACGAGGGTGCGCTGGACGGCCAGTTCCTTGGGGGAGGCCGAGGTGAGGCCGTCGGCGCGGGCGATGTAGACGGCGAGGATCTCGCTTCCCGAGCCCTTGGCGGCCATGCGGGCCGCGCGGCGGATGAGGGTGCCGCCCTCAGGGCCGCCGGTGAGGCCGACGACGATGCGCTCGCGGGCCTGCCAGGTGGAGCGTATGCGGTGCTCGGAGCGGTATTGCTGGAGGTATTCGTCCACCCGGTCGGCGGTCCACAGCAGCGCCAGCTCGCGCAGCGCGGTCAGGTTGCCGGGCCGGAAGTAGTTGGACAAGGCAGCGTCCACCCGGTCGGGCGCGTAGATGTTGCCGTGCGCCATGCGGCGGCGCAGCGCTTGTGGCGACATGTCGACCAGCTCGATCTGGTCCGCCCTGCGCACCACCTCGTCGGGCACGGTCTCTCGCTGCCGGACGCCGGTGATCGACTCCACGACGTCGCCCAGCGACTCCAGGTGCTGGATGTTGACGGTCGATACGACATCGATGCCCGCCTCCAGCAGTTCCTCGATGTCCTGCCAGCGCTTGGCGTTGCGCGAGCCGGGCGCGTTGGTGTGCGCCAGCTCGTCCACGACGGCCACGGCGGGGCGGCGCGCGAGCACCGCGTCGGTGTCCATCTCGGTGAAGACCGCGCCCCGGTGGGCCACCTCGCGGCGGGGCAGCTGCTCCAGCCCGTGGAGGAGCACCTCCGTGCGCGCGCGGTCGTGGTGCTCCACGAAGCCGACGACGACGTCCGTGCCCCGCTCGATACGGCGGTGCGCCTCGGACAGGACGGCATAGGTCTTGCCGACACCGGGTGCCGCTCCGAGATAGATGCGCAGCTTTCCGCGCCGCGACTGCGCTCCTGCTGAGGCCATGGGTCCATTGTCACCGCTGCGCGCGGGGATCCTCCGCCGGAGCGGAGGTCGGGCCGTCAGAGTTGCGTAAGTATGAGCCGCGGGAGCGTTCCGCAGAGCGCGCCGTCGCGCAGCTCGGCCACGCGCCAGCAGGCGCGGCCCCGCGGCCCGTGGAACGTGTGGCGGCGAGAGGGAGGGCCGCACACCGGGGTTTCCGCGGCCCCGCGTTGCCCTGCATGATGCTTGTGCGTCAGGTGAGAGAACAGCGTTCATCATTCGGAACAGTCATCCTCGGAGGCGCCCCCATGAACCGACGCCAGCTGTTCCTGCGCGCCGCGGCGGTGAGCGCCGCGGCCACCGCCGCTCCGGCCGTACTCCCCCCGCTCCTCGCACCCGCCCACGCGGCCTCCGGCAGCCTCCGCCGTCCCCTCCGGCCGCCGGCCCGGGACGAGGTCGCCGAGGCGGTCACCAGGGCCGCCGACCACTGGATTTCCGCCCACAGCGACCCCGGCGACAACCAGTGGGCCCGCGCCACCTTCTTCAGCGGCCTGATGGCCCTGCACCGCGTCACCGGTCGGGCCCGTCACCTCGCCTACGCCCGCTCCTGGGCGGAGAAACACGACTACGCGCTGCACGGGGGTGTCACCACCCGGCACGCCGACGATCACAATGCGGGACAGGCGTACCTCGACCTGTACGAGGCCGAAGGCTCCCGCGACGAGGCGAAGATCGCCGCCATCGAGGACTCGGTGCACCGGATGACCTTCACCGACCGTCCCGGCAAGGACGACGACTGGTGGTGGGACGACGCGCTCCACATGGCGATGCCCCCGTTCGCCCGGCTGGCGGTGCTGCGCGGGGAGCCCGCGTACGCGGACAAGCTGCACCGGCTCTACGCCCACACCAAGAGCGTCCAGGGCGGCCCCGGTCTGCTCGATCCCGCCACCGGCCTGTGGTACCGCGACGAGCGCTTCCTACCCGGCGGCATCGCCTCGCCCGGCGGCGATCCGGTGCTGTGGTCGCGGGGCAACGGGTGGGTGGCGGCCGGTCACGTCAAGACCCTCACCGCCCTGGCGGGCGGCGCCGCGCACACGAGGGAGTACCGCAGGACGCTGGTGCGGCTGCTCGCCGCTCTCCGCGCCGTCCAGCGCGAGGACGGCTTCTGGAACGTCAACCTGGCCGACCCCGGACACCTGCCAGGGCCCGAGACCAGCGGCACGGCGTTCTTCGCCTACGCCACGGCGTACGCGCTGCGCGCGGGGCTGGTGCCGAGGAAAAGCTACGAACCCGTGCTCGCGCGCGCCTGGCACGGCCTGGTGACCACCGCGCTGCACGCGGACGGCTTCCTCGGCCACGTCCAAGGCGTCGGCGACCGCCCCGAATCCAGTCAGCCCGTCACCTACGAGACGACCGCCGACTTCGCCGTGGGCGCCTTCCTCCTGGCGGGGGCGCAACTCCTTACGCGCTGAACCGGACGGGCCGGCGCCGGGCCGCTGCCGGACGGGCGGGCGGTCCGGACCGGCGCCGGCCAAGCCCGCGCCCGTCCGGTCACCGCCGCACCGGACAGCGTCCTCAGCGGACGGCGGCCTCAGCGGACGGCGTCCTCAGCGGGAAGCGGCCTCGCGCACGGCCACATTCAGCTCCAGGACGTTCACATGGGGAGCCCCCAGGAACCCCGCGGCGCGCCCGTCCGTATGGGCGGCCACCAACTCCCGCACCGCGCCGGGCGCGAGCCCGTTCTCCCGCGCGACCCGCGCCACCTGGATGCGCGCGTAGCCTGCCGAGATGTGCGGGTCGATCGCGGAGGACGAGCCGGTCACGGCGTCCTTGGGAACCTGGGACTCGGGCACTCCGTTGAAGCGGGCGACCTGGTGCCGCGCCTCGCGCACCGCCTTCACCAGCCGGGGGTCATCGGCGCCGAGCTGACTGGAGCCGGTGGCCCGGGGGTCGTAGCCGGAGTGGGAGGGGCGGCCCTGGAAGTACCGGGGATCGGGCTTGTGCGATCCGGGCCGGTTCCAGCTCTGGCCGATGAGCGAGGAGCCCACCTCCTTGCCGCCGGCCCGTACGGGCGAGCCGTTGGCCTGGTCGTGGAAGGCGGCCTGGGCGACCCCGGTGACGGCCAGCGGGTAGAGCACGCCGCAGATGACGGTGAGGACGAGCAGCGCCCGCAGTGCGGCCCAGAGCACCCGCCCGCTGTTGCGGACGGAGGTGTGCCGGGCCGGGGCCCGGCGGGGAGAGCTGTCCGGCGCGGGGATGTCCGGCGCGGAGGCGTCGGGCTGGTACGGGGGGCGTCCCCCGGAAGAATGCGGCATGGCTCAGCCCACTCCCGGAATCGCAGTGATGAGCAGATCGATCAGCTTGATGCCCACGAACGGGACGACGAGGCCGCCCAGCCCGTAGATGCCGAGGTTGCGCCGCAGCATCCGGTCCGCGCTCATCGGGCGGTAGCGCACCCCGCGCAGCGCGAGCGGCACCAGGGCGATGATGATCAGCGCGTTGAAGATCACCGCCGAGAGGATCGCGGACTGGGGCGAGGACAGACCCATGATGTTGAGCTTGTCCAGACCCGGGTAGGCGACGGCGAACATCGCCGGGATGATGGCGAAGTACTTCGCGACATCGTTGGCGATCGAGAAGGTGGTCAGCGCTCCGCGCGTGATCAGCAGTTGTTTGCCGATTTCCACGATCTCGATGAGCTTGGTCGGGTTGGAGTCCAGGTCCACCATGTTCCCGGCCTCCTTGGCGGCCGAGGTCCCGGTGTTCATGGCCACGCCGACATCGGCCTGGGCCAGCGCGGGGGCGTCGTTGGTGCCGTCCCCGGTCATGGCCACCAGCCGGCCGCCGGCCTGTTCCCGCCGGATGAGGGCCATCTTGTCCTCGGGGGTGGCCTCGGCGAGGAAGTCGTCCACGCCCGCCTCGTCCGCGATGGCCTTGGCCGTCAGCGGGTTGTCGCCCGTGATCATGACGGTTCTGATGCCCATCCGGCGCAGTTCGGCGAAGCGTTCGCCCATCCCGTCCTTGATGACGTCCTTGAGGTGGATGACGCCCAGCGCCCGCGCCCCCTCGCCGTCCTCGATCCCGACGACGAGCGGAGTGCCGCCCGCCTCGGATATCTCCGCCACCGTGCGGTGGACCTCGGCGCCGACCGTGCCGCCCTGCTGCTCCACCCATGCGCAGACCGAACCGGCCGCGCCCTTGCGGACCTTGACGCGGGCGGTATCCACCCCGGACATCCGGGTCTGCGCCGTGAACGGTACGAACACCGCGTCCGTCAGCTCCTCCGCACGCCCCTCGGACCGGTCAGGGCCCTCAGCCCCTTTCTGTCCCTCGGGCCTCTCGGGCCTCTTGTGTCCCGCGGGCGCGCCCAGACCGTGGCGCTCCGCGGCAAGGGTGACGACAGAGCGCCCCTCGGGTGTCTCGTCCGCGAGCGAGCCGAGCCGTGCGGCCTCCGCGAGGGCCGCCTCGGCGACGCCCGGCGCGGGAACGAACGCCGCGGCCTGGCGGTCGCCGAGGGTGATGGTGCCGGTCTTGTCCAGCAGCAGCGTGGACACATCTCCCGCGGCCTCGACCGCGCGCCCGGAGGTGGCCAGCACATTGCGCTGGACCAGCCGGTCCATGCCCGCGATGCCGATGGCCGAAAGCAGCGCCCCGATCGTCGTCGGGATGAGGCAGACCAGCAGCGCGGTGAGCACCGTCAGGGACTGTTCGGCACCGGCGTAGACGGCGAACGGCTGGAGGGTGACGACCGCCAGCAGGAAGACGACGGTGAGTGACGCCAGCAGGATGCCGAGCGCGATCTCGTTCGGCGTCTTCTGCCGCGCGGCACCCTCGACCAGGGCGATCATACGGTCGATGAAGGTTTCGCCCGGCTTGGTGGTGATCCGTACGACGACGCGGTCGGAGAGCACCTTGGTGCCCCCGGTGACCGCGCTGCGGTCACCGCCCGACTCCCGGATGACCGGGGCCGATTCACCGGTGATGGCGGACTCGTCCACGGAGGCGACACCCTCGATGACGTCACCGTCACCGGGGATCAGGTCGCCCGCCTCGCACACGACCAGGTCACCGACGCGCAGGTCGGTGCCGGGCACGGTCTCGGTTCCGGGCTCCCCCGCGCCGGGCCGGCCTTCCCCGGGGCCCCCGGGGCCGGTCAGACGGCGCGCCACGCTGTCCGTCTTGGCCTTGCGCAAGGTGGCGGCCTGCGCCTTGCCCCGGCCCTCGGCAACAGCCTCGGCGAGGTTGGCGAACACCACGGTCAGCCACAGCCACGCCGTGATGACCCAGCCGAACCAGTCGCCGGGATGGGCCACGGCCAGCGCGGTGGTGAGCACCGAGCCGACCTCGACGACGAACATCACCGGCGATGTGACCATCACCCGCGGATCGAGCTTGCGCAGCGCCTCCGGCAGTGACCTCACCAGCTGCGCGGGGTCGAAGAGACCGCCGCCCACCGGTCCGCCCGCGGCGGGGGAGGCGTCCGGCGCGGACCGCGCGGCGGACGCGCCGTCCCCGTGTCCGTGGCCATGTCCGTGTTCCTGCCCGGGTCCGTGTCCGTGGCCGTCGCCAGGACCGTCTCCGGACCCGGTACGTAGGGGTGTTGCAGTGCTCATCAGGAGAGTCCCTCCGCGAGCGGCCCCAGAGCGAGGGCCGGGAAGAAGGTGAGACCGGTGATGATCAGAACCGAGCCGACCAGCATTCCGGAGAAGAGGGGTTGTTCGGTGCGCAGCGTCCCGGCCGTCGCGGGCACGGGCGTCTGTCTGCCCAGGGACCCCGCGAGGGCGAGCACGAACACCATGGGCAAGAAGCGGCCCAGGATCATGCACAGCCCGAGGGTGGTGTTGAAGTAGGGCGTATCGGCGCCGAATCCGGCGAACGCGCTGCCGTTGTTGTTGGACGCCGAGGTGTAGGCGTACAGGACCTCGGTGAAGCCGTGGGCCCCCACATTGGTCATGGCCTTCTCACCGTCGGGCAGGGCCATGGCCAGCGCGGTGCCGCTCAGCACGAGCGCGGGCGTGACGAGGATGTAGGCAGCCGCGAACTTGATCTCCCGGGCCCCGATCTTCTTGCCCAGGTACTCGGGGGTGCGCCCCACCATGAGCCCGGCGATGAAGACGGCGACGACGGCCATGATGAGCATGCCGTAGAGCCCGGATCCCACGCCTCCGGGAGTGATCTCCCCGAGCATCATGCCGAGGAGGGTCATCCCGCCGCCGAACGCGGTGAAGGAGTCGTGGAAGGAGTTGACCGCGCCGGTGGAGGTCATGGTGGTCGCCGCCGCGAACAGCGAGGAACTGCCCTCGCCGAACCGCTGTTCCTTGCCCTCCATCGCACCGCCCGCCAGCTGGGCCGCCGCACCTGGGTGGGCGTACTCGGAAGCGGTGATCACGAGGGTGGCGCCCAGCCAGATGATCCCCATCGCGGCGAGGATCGCGTAGCCCTGGCGCACGTTGCCGACCAGCTTGCCGAAGGTGCGGGTCAGCGAGAACGGGATGACGAGGATCAGGAAGACTTCCAGCAGATTGCTGAAGCCGTCGGGATTCTCGAACGGGTGCGAGGAGTTGGCGTTGAAGAAGCCGCCGCCGTTGGTGCCCAGCTCCTTGATGACCTCCTGGGAGGCCACGGGCCCGCCCGGAATGTGCTGGGTGCCGCCGGAGAGGGTGCTCACCTCGTGCATGCCGGAGAAGTTCTGGATCGCTCCCGTCGCCACCAGCACGATCGCGCTGAGGAAGGCGATCGGCAGCAGGATCCGGATGGTGCCACGCACCATGTCCGACCAGAAGTTGCCCAGCTCGCCGGTACGCGACCTGGCGAAGCCGCGCACCAGCGCGATGGCGACGGCCATGCCGACGGCGGCCGAGACGAAGTTCTGCACCGCCAGGCCGGCCATCTGCGTGAGGTGGCCCATGGCCGACTCACCCGCGTACGACTGCCAGTTGGTGTTGGCCACGAACGAGGCCGCGGTGTTGAACGCCTGATCAGGAGCGATGGCTTTGAAGCCCAGCGACATCGGCAGCTTGTCCTGGAAGCGCTGCATCGCGTACAGGAACAGCACGCCCACGGCCGAGAAGGCCAGGACGGCGCGGAGGTAGGCGGGCCAGCGCATCTCGGCACGCGGGTCGGCGCCGACGCAGCGGTAGATCAGCCGCTCGACGCGCAGGTGTTTCCCGGAGCTGTAGACGGCGGCCATGTAGTCGCCGAGCGGGCGGTACACCAGCGCGAGCGCGCCCACGAGCGCGACGAGCTGGAGCATGTCTGCGAGGATCGGACTCATACCGGCGCTCAGAACCTCTCCGGGAAGAAGAGGGCGAGGGCGAGGTAGCCCAGCAGGGCGACGGCGATGATGAGGCCGACAACGGTCTCTACGGTGTCGGCGCTCACAGCCTGTCAACCCCCTTGGCGATGAGCGCCACCAGCGCGAAGATCGCGAGCGTGGTGACGACGAAGGCCAGATCGGCCATCGTGCGCTCCTAGGTGAGGTGCGGGTTTCTGACAGCTCCAGAAAACCCCTGTTCCCAGCGCACGCGGCATCCGTTGACGCCCCTCATACGCGCCCCCGGGCGCCTTTGACGGGCCTCATACGCCCTTGACGCGCTCCATACGCCCCCGCCGAAGGCCGCGCGGCCTCGGACCTCTTCTCCGCACAAGCCCCGCAGATTCCCCGCACAGGCCCCGCAGGATCTCCGCGCGAGTACCGCAGGACCCCCGCCAATCACCCCGCAGGTCTCCGCCTCCCGCACCTTCCGCGCGCCATCACGCACAAAGCCGTCGGCCGGCCCCCCTCCTGGGGGTCCGGCCGACGGCTGTGGGTCCTGCGCGCGGCAGGCGGGTCAGCGAACCTCGCTGATCTCCGGCCCACGCTGGAGCTTGTCCAGGCCGCCGGCGAACCGGGAGCCCTCCTCGACGGTCTCCTGCTGCACACCGTCGGGCACCATCTGCGCGTCCTCGGGAAGCTTGAGGACGATCGGATCGCGGGGCGCCATCGGCGCGTCACCGCGCACCACCACCGCGTCCCGGAAGATCTGCTCCAACAGCCCGGCGGCCTCCGGCTGCACCGCGCCCTGGCCGGAGATGACACCCCGCAGGAACCAGCGCACCCCATCGACGCCGACGAACCGTACGACCTGCACACCACCCGTGCCGTCGGGCAGCTGCACCGGCACCTGGGCCCGCAGCTCCCAGCCCAGCGGGCCCTCTACCTCGTCGATCACCCCGCCCTGCTGGGTGATACCGGAGGCGATCTCCTCGCGCACCTCGTCCCAGATGCCCTCGCGCTTGGGCGCGGCGAACGCCTGGAGCTGGATGGCGCTGTCCTGGAGTACGACGGTGGCCGCGACGATGGCATCGCCGGCGACCTCGACCCGCAGCTCCATGCCCTCGACACCGGGGACGAAGAGGCCGCCGAGATCGACCCTGCCGGAGCTGGGGTCGCTGACCTCGGAGAGGTCCCAGGGACCGTCGGGGCGTGGGGCCGGGGGAAGCTTGACCCTGGTCTCCGCGTCCTTCTTGTCCTTGGCCCGGTCGGCGGCATCGGCGGACCGCGGCTCGTCCTGGCCGCCTTGTTCCGTCTCGAACTCGTCCGAGGCGCCCGTCTCAGGCTGTTCGCTCTTCTTGCGACGACGTCCGAACACGTCACTGTCCTCTCAGGTCGGAAGCTCTATCGGCACCGACCGCAACGTAATCCTTCTGCTGTGCGGCTGTCTGCGGGGCGGCGGCTGTCTGCCGGGTGCCTCCGGCGTGGCCGCCAGTGGAGCCGAATCCCCCCGTGGCCCGCTCCGAGCCGGGCAGTTCGTCCACCTCGCGGAAGCGCACCTTCTCCACCTGCTGGACAACGAGTTGGGCGATGCGGTCGAACCGTTCGAACCGCACGCTCTCGCGCGGGTCCAGATTGGCCACGATCACCTTGATCTCCCCACGGTACCCGGCATCAACCGTTCCCGGCGCATTCACAAGGCAGACGCCGCACCGCGCTGCGAGGCCCGAGCGGGGGTGCACGAAGGCCGCGTAGCCCTCCGGGAGGGCGAGCGAGACACCGGTCGGCAACACGGCCCGCTCCCCCGGTGCCAGCACGGTGCCTTCGGTGGTCACCAGGTCGCAGCCCGCGTCACCGGGGTGCGCGTAGGAGGGCAGCGGCACCTCGGGGTCCACACGCCGCAGCAGCACCTCGACGGGCGCCCGTCCGGGGGCTGCCGCCTGCGGCCCGGCGGCCGGACCTGCCTCGTTGTCCATGGGTTCACCTCACAGGCGCGGGCGCGCCTGACCTGGTCGGGGTCTGGCCAGGTCGGGATCTGGGGGAAGCCGGGGAATCGGCTGCGCTCACGGGTGCAGACCTTACCGCCGTACGGCGCCCCCTGGCGCGCGTGCCAAGCTTGGACCATGGTTCCTCCGGCCCAGTCCTACGACGAACGTCTGACCGCGCCCCGCTCCTGGTGGCTGATCGCCGCCGGCATCGGTGTGGGCTGCGGGCTGATGCTGCTGCCCTTCGGGCTGTTGCCGATGCTGTGCGGCCTGGTGGCCGGCGCCGCGCTGGCCTGCGTGGGCGTCAGCTCCTACGGCAGTGTGCGGGTGCGCGTCGTGGCGGACTCGCTGGTGGCGGGCGACGCGCGGATCCCGCTCCCGGCCCTGGGGGAGGTGGCGGAGCTGGACGCGGAGGATGCCCGCGCCTGGCGTACGCACAGGGCGGACGCGCGGGCACACATGATGCTGCGCAGCTACATCCCGACCGCCGTCCGCATCGAGGTGACCGATCCGCAGGATCCGACCCCCTATGTCTACATCTCGACCCGGCATCCCGGTCAGCTGGCGGCGGCGCTGCGCTCGGCGCGCGAGACGCCCGCGGCGTAATCGCGAAGGGTCCTGGGGCGGGCCCGGAGCGGGAGGGAACCTCAGTCCTGGCCGCGGCGGAGGTCCGCGCGGACGCGGGCCGCCAGCTTGGCGGTGTCCCTGCTGTTCATGAAGGCACCGACGGCGGCGCCGATCAGGAACGGGGTGAGGTTGGGAAGGTTGCGCAGCGTGCGCTTCATGATCTGCTGCCGCAGCCGGCGGCGGAACTGCCCGCCCATCGCGGCGTTCAGCGAGGTGGGTCTGGCGATGTCGATGCCCCGCTCGGAGGTCCAGGCGCTGAGATAGGCCGTGGCGCGCTCCCGCGCGGTGCCCGCTGCTCTCCGGCCGTAGACCTCGTGCAGCTCGGCGATCAGCTTCAGTTCGACCCCGGCGACTCCGACGATCTCCGCCGCCAGTTCGGCGGGCATCGCGGGCGGCACCGGCAGCATCGCCGCCGCGCCGACACCGGCCCCCACGGTGGCAGCGCTCCTGGTGGCCCCCGCCACCAGCTTGTCGGCCAGCTCTTCGGTACCGAGGCCGGGAAACTGTGTGCGAAGGGTGTTCAGATCCCGCACCGGTACGCGCGGTGCGGTCTCGATGACGCGCTCGGCGACGACGCCGAGAAACGCTCTGGCCCGTCGTCTGCGGAGCCGGAAGCGCCGCACGTCCTGGGACGTGACGTCCTGGGGCGTGCGCTTCGCCGGCGCCGCGCCGTCCTCGGCGTACGGCACGAGCGAGGCCGACCGGTCACGTCTGCCTCGCTCGTCATCACGTGCGTCAAGGAACGCCACGGGCCGCGCGCCGCTCAGGCCGCGCAGTCGCGGCAGATCGGCTGGCCGTTCTTCTCGGCGGCGAGCTGGGAGCGGTGGTGCACGAGGAAGCAGTTCATGCACGTGAACTCATCCGCCTGACGCGGCAGGACGCGGACCGACAGCTCCTCGTTGGAGAGGTCCGCGCCGGGCAGCTCAAGCCCTTCGGCCTGCTCGAACTCGTCCACATCGACATTCGTGGCGGACTTGTCGTTCCGCCGGGCCTTCAGTTCCTCAAGGCTGTCCTCGTTGACATCGTCATCGGTCTTGCGTGGGGTGTCGTAATCCGTTGCCATGTCGCTCTCCCCCTCTGGGTGTCTGTGGTGTCTCCAGCGCACGTAACGCGTGAGAGGCCGGACTTGTGCCCGGCCCGAGGCGGAGATTTTGCCTCACATCAAGGTCTGTTACTCAATCGACACCCAACTGCACCCCTGAAGAGGTGATCACGTCGGCTGCCGAGGAGGACCATAAACGGTCCCCGGTCGCGCTGCGCACACGCCATCCCGGGTACTGCCCACGATCTCCACCTGCGGAAACCTGGATTTTCCGGGATTTCTTCCCGCCTACTGGGCACGCTCCGCACACTGTGGAATATTCGCGTGTGTGATCGATCACAACAGTACCCGAAAGGTCCGGAAGGTCGCATTTACACGTATAGCGAATTCTTTTATAGGTACTCCAAGCCACCATTGCGCACTTTCTGTCACCCCCGATCCCCGCCGATCTCTTTTCCGCCAACTTCGCCGCTCGTACGCCCCGTCACACGCCGTCGTCCCCGGCGCCTCACCACGGCGGCTCGGGAAGTGCCCCCGCGAACGGGGCGCGCGCCGCGGTCACACCGGCAGCGCGACCCGCATCACCAGACCGCCGTTCTCACGGGGCTGCGCGGACACCGTGCCGCCGTGCGCACGCGCCACGGACCGCACGATCGACAGTCCGAGCCCGACACCCTTGTCGCTGCCCGTCCGCTCGGTGCGAAGACGCCGGAACGGCTCGAAGAGGTTGTCCACCTCATAAGCGGGCACGACGGGCCCGGTGTTCTCGACGACCAGAACAGCCTGCCCCGGCTGGGCCTCCGTACTGACCGAGACCCATCCCCCCTCCCGCAGGTTGTAGCGCACGGCATTCTGCACCAGATTCAAGGCGACTCGCTCCAACAGGACCCCGTTCCCCTGCACGTACGTGGGATGGCGCACCCCCCGCAGCTCGATGCCCTTGCCCTCCGCCTCGCCCCGCGTCTGCTCGACCGCCTGCGCGGCGACCTCCGCCAGATCGACCGGCTTGCGGTCCACCAGTTCGTTCTCGCTTCTGGCGAGCAGCAGCAGGCCCTCCACCAGCTGCTCGCTGCGCTCGTTGGTGGCCAGCAGCGTTTTACCCAACTGCTGTAGCTCGGGGGAAGCCTGGGGGTCGGCCAGCTGGACCTCCAGCAGGGTGCGGTTGATCGCCAGCGGAGTGCGCAGTTCGTGCGAGGCGTTGGCCACGAAGCGCTGCTGCGCCGTGAAGGCCCGATCCAGCCGGTCGAGCATGTCGTCGAAGGTGTCGGACAGCTCTTTCAGCTCGTCGTCCGGGCCCTCCAGCTCGATCCGCTTGTGCAGGTCGGAGCCGGCCACCTGACGCGCGGTGCGGGTGATCCGGCCGAGCGGCGACAGGACGCGGCCCGCCATCACATACCCGAAGGCGAAGGCGGCCACGGCCAGACCGAGCAGCGCCAGCAGCGAGCGGCGCAACAGCCCGTCCAGCGCCATCCGGCGCTGCGCGTCGGCGCAGGCCGACAGGCGCTGCATGAAGACGTCGCTGGGCAGCGTCCCGGTCAGTCCGGGGCAGCGGTCGGAGGTCGGCTGTGCGTTGCCGTTCAGAATGCGGAAGGGCAGCTGGCTGCCCTCGTCCAGCGCCTGCGCGGCGAGCAGATAGATGATCGTCAGCAGGACCATGCCCGCGATCAGGAACATGCCGCCGTACAGCAGCGTGAGCCTTATCCGGATGGTCGGGCGCAGCCAGGGATAGGAGCGCGGTGTCTCGCGCGGATCCCAGCTGGGTTTGGGCGGCGCCGGCTGCGGCTGCCTGTTGCCCGCACCGGTGCCCGTGGGGGAGGTGGAGGAGGCCATCGCGGTCAGATCCGGTATCCGGCGCCGGGGACGGTGACGATCACCGGGGGCTCACCGAGCTTGCGGCGCAGCGTCATGACCGTGACGCGCACCACGTTGGTGAACGGGTCGGTGTTCTCGTCCCACGCCTTCTCCAGGAGCTGTTCCGCCGAGACGACGGTGCCCTCGCCCCGCATCAGGACCTCCAGCACCGCGAACTCCTTGGGCGCGAGCTGGATGTCCTTTCCGTCCCTGGAGACTTCGCGGCGGTTGGGGTCCAGCCGGATACCGGAGCGCTCCAGGACGGGCGGCAGCGCCGTGGTGGTGCGGCGGCCCAGGGCGCGGACCCTGGCGGTCAGCTCGGAGAAGGCGAAGGGCTTGGGCAGGTAGTCGTCGGCGCCCAGCTCCAGGCCCTCCACCCGGTCGCTCACATCACCGGAGGCGGTGAGCATCAGCACCCGGGTGGGCAGGCCCAGCTCCACGATGCGGCGGCAGACGTCGTCGCCGTGGACGACCGGCAGGTCGCGGTCGAGCACGACGACGTCGTAGTCGTTGATGTCGATCCGCTCCTGGGCTGCCGCACCGTCGTAGACCACATCGACGGCCATGGCCTCCCGGCGGAGGCCGGTAGCCACGGCATCGGCGAGCAACTGCTCGTCCTCGACGACGAGTACGCGCACGGCGCTGTTCCTTCCCTCGTGGGCAGTGGGTGGGGGGATTGTGTGTGCTGGGTGACGACAGACGTGTCCTGTGTGACGGCTCCGCACTCCTCCGTGGACTCCATCCTGCCCGCAACACCGATAAATCGGCCGTAAGAGGCGAGGTGAGCGGCCCGGAGAGCGGGGAGTCATGGATTTTTCACGGGGATTGAGGTTTCTCTGAGGATCGCGTTGGGGAGGACGAGGACACACCACCCGCGATCACGCCCTGTGCGCAGCGTGCCACGACGAGCCGCTGACGCAGTCCCGGGGACCACGCCGTGATCCGCATGCACCACCAACCCTCGGCACACCCCCGTGCCATCGACCCACGACGAGGGGGCACACCATGGACGCGTTCACCGCCGGCATCCTGCAGCGCATAAAGAGCACCGAATCCGACCTGAACCACGCACGTGAGTCGGGCGACGACTTCCTCGTGGACGTCGAGCTGGCCGAGCTGGAAGACCTGCGGCGCATCGCCGCCGAGCACGGCGTGGAGGTCGGCGCCGCCTCCGGCTGCGCCTGACACTCCGGCAGCCCCACACGAGGGGGACGGCCCCGGAAGCTGGGCTTCCGGGGCCGTCTCCTGTGTGCGGGAACTGCCGCCCGGCCCGTGCGACCCGGGCCCTGGGCCCAAACGCTTCCCCGGCAAATCTCCCGGGCAGTCCCCAAGCGCCTCTCCGCTGCCAGGGCTCCCCCGAGCGGCCTTCGAGTGCTCGCGACGAAGCCGTGTGCGCGGCTCTCCCGCCCGGATGCTGCGGGGCACGGGGATTCAGTCGTGCCAGGCTCCCAGGCGCTCCAACAGCGGCTGAAGCGCCTCGAAGACCCCGGGAGAGGCCGCGAGGGTCAGCTCCCAGTCGGCGGGCAGTCCGGGCCGGCCGCCGGTGAGCGCGCCGGCCTCCCGCGCGATCAGGTCGCCGGCTGCCAGGTCCCAGGGGTGGAGCCCCCGCTCGTAGAACCCGTCGAGCCGTCCGCAGGCCACCTCGCACAGGTCGATCGCCGCCGAGCCGGTGCGGCGGATGTCCCGTACCCGGGGCAGCAGTTCCTCCGCGACGGCCGCCTGGGCCACCCTGCGCTCCCTCACATACCCGAACCCGGTGCCGATCAGGGCCTGGTCCAGCGGCGGGGAGGGACGGCACACCAGGGGCCGCCCGTCCCGGTACGCGCCCTGGCCGAGCACCGCGTGCCAGGTCTCGCCGCGTGCGGGCGCCGCCACGACACCGACGACGCGCTCGCCGTGGTACTCGGCGGCGATGGAGACGGCCCAGTCGGGGCGGTCGTAGAGGTAGTTGACGGTGCCGTCCACCGGGTCGATCACCCAGCGGACTCCCGAACTGCCCTCGCTGGAGGCGCCTTCCTCTCCGAGGAAGCCGTCATCGGGGCGGTGGCCGGTCAGGAAACCGGTGATCAGTTTCTCCGAGGCCAGGTCCATCTCGGTGACCACGTCGATCGGGCTGGACTTGGTCGCGGCGACCCCTAGGTCGGCGGGGCGTCCGTCGCGCAGGAGGGTGCCTGCGCGGGCCGCGGCCTCCTGTGCGAGGGCGAGCAGTTCGGCCTTCAGGTCGTCGTCGGCTCCGGCGCGCTCGGCCGCGCCCTGGTTCTGCGTCACGTGCGCTGCTCCTCGGTCCTCACTGGTGGGGGTCATCGGCGCCGGCCGCCGCCGGCTTCGGGGTCCGCGCGGGGCAGCAGCCGATGGGGCACACATCGTGGCTGGGGCCCAGCTCGCCCAGGGCACAGCGCGCCGGGCGCCCGCCGCGCTCGGCGGCGGCCCGCTCCAGCACCAAGTCCCGCACGGCGGCGGCGAAGCGCGGGTCGGAGCCGACTGTCGGCGAGCGGCGCACCGGCAGGCCCAGCTCGGATGCCTTGGCGGTGGCTTCGGTGTCCAGGTCGTAGAGGACTTCCATGTGGTCGGAGACGAAGCCGATGGGCACCATCACGGCGCCCGGCACTCCCCGCCCGTGCAGGTCCTCCAGGTGGTCGCAGATGTCGGGCTCCAGCCACGGCACCTGGGGCGGGCCGCTGCGCGACTGGTAGACGAGGCTCCAGGGGCGGGCCGTGCCGGTGCGCTCGCGTACCGCTTCGGCGATCAGCGCGGCCACGTCCAGGTGCTGGGCGACGTAGGCTCCCCCGTCGCCGTGCGCCTCGACGGGGCCCGAGGTGTCGGCCGCCGCCACGGGGATGGAGTGGGTGGTGAAGACCAGGTGGGCGCCCTCGCGGGCCTCCTGGGGGAGATCGGCCAGCGAGGTGAGTACGCCCTCGGTCATGGGCTCGACGAAGCCCGGATGGTTGAAGTAGTGCCGCAGCTTGTCCACGCGCGGCGGGTACAGCCCCTCGCCCTCCAGCGTGGCCAGCGCTTCGGCCAGGTTCTCGCGGTATTGCCGGCATCCGGAGTAGGAGGCGTAGGCGCTGGTGGCCAGCACGAGGACGCGGCGGCGGCCGTCGTGCGTCATCTCGCGCAGGGTGTCGGTGAGGTAGGGCGCCCAGTTGCGGTTGCCCCAGTAGACGGGCAGGTCGAGGCCGTGTCCGGCGAAGTCCTTGCGGAGGGCGTCCAGTAGTGCGCGGTTTTGCGCGTTGATGGGGCTGACCCCGTCGAAGAGGTAGTAGTGCTGACCCACCTCTTCCAGCCGTTCTCGCGGGATCCCCCTCCCCCTGGTCACGTTCTCCAGGAACGGAACGACGTCGTCCGGTCCTTCGGGGCCCCCGAAGGACAGCAGCAGGAGCGCGTCGTAGGGCATCTGGGCGGAATCCGGCACGTGGCCGGAGCGATCAGCGGGGAGTGCGTCGGGCATACGTCGATCCTGCCATCCGGTGCGCGGAGAAACCGGGCGCCCTCCCGCCCGTAAGCTGTACAGGTCGCACCATCCCTTACCGGCGCCTCGTCCGTCTCCGGGGAAAGGATGCGGCTGCCCCCTTCGTCCCGCCCACCCCATCCGCTCCTCCCGCCCCCTGATCCGCCCCCGCCTCCGATCGGCAAGAGTCCCCGTTGGCCAGCCCATACCGCGCGATCTTCTCCGCGCCCGGAACCAGAACCTTCTCCACCGCCGGGTTCTTCGGCCGACTGCCGCTGTCCATGATGGGCATCAGCATCGTGACGATGATCTCCCAGCTCACCGGGCGCTACGGGCTGGCAGGCGCGCTCTCGGCGACCGCCGCGCTCTCGTCGGCGGCCTTCAGCCCGCAGATATCGCGGCTGGTGGACCGCCATGGGCAGCGGCGGGTGATACGCCCCGCCGCGCTCGTCACAGTGACCGCGGTGGCCGGATTGGTGGCGGCGGCGCAGCACGGTGCGCCCGATCCGCTGCTGTTCCTGTTCGCGGCGGGTGCGGGCAGCATGCCGAGCATCGGTTCGATGGTCAGGGCACGCTGGGCGCACCTGTACCGGGAGGACCCCCCGCTGCTGCACTCCGCCTTCGCCTTCGAGTCGGTCATCGACGAGTCCTGCTTCGTTTTCGGGCCGATCCTCGCCATCGGGCTGTCCACCGCCTGGTTCCCGGCGGCCGGCCCGCTGCTGGCGGCCGGGTTCCTGCTGGTGGGTGTGGTCTGGCTGAGCGCGCAGCGCGCGACAGAGCCCCCGGCGCATCCGCGCGAGCAGCACGGCCGCGGCTCGGCGCTGCGCACCCCGGGGCTCCAGGTCCTGGTGGCGGCGTTCGCCTTCACCGGCGCGATCTTCGGCTCGATCGACGTGGCGACCGTGGCCTTCGCCGAGGAACAGGGGCACAAGGCGCTGGCCAGTGTGACGCTCGCGATCTACGCGCTGGGCTCGGTCCTGGCTGGCGCCGTCTTCGGACTGCTGCGCCCTGCCGGGCCGCCCGCGCGCAGATGGCTGGTGGGTGTCTGCGCGATGGCCGTGAGTATGATCCCTCTCCAACTGGTGGGGAACCTGCCGTCCCTGGCCCTGGCGCTCTTCATCGCGGGCATGACCATCGCTCCGACGATGGTCACCACCATGGCCCTCGTCGAACAGCTCGTCCCGCGCGCCAAGCTGACCGAGGGGATGACATGGACCAGCACGGGGCTGGCGGTCGGGGTGGCGCTGGGATCCTCGGCCGCCGGCTGGGCGGTTGATGCTCTCGGGGCGGGCCGCGCCTACGGTGTGCCCGCCGCGGCGGGGGCGCTGGCGGCCCTGGTGGCGTTCCTCGGCTACCGCCGGCTGAGCCATCGGCCGGCGTCGCGGCGAGAGGGGACGGTCGAGGATGAGCGTGCAGCCGACGAACAGCCGGGCAGCAACGTGGCGTAACTGGGCGGGCAATGTGACAGCCTCCCCGGCCCGTACGGTCCTCCCCTCCACCACGGAGGGCCTCGCCGAGGCGGTGCGCCGCGCGGCGGCGGACGGGCAGCGGGTCAAGGCCGCGGGGACGGGCCATTCGTTCACCGCGGCGGCCGTCACGGACGGGTGCTCATACGCCCCGACCGGCTGACGGGCATCCGTTCCATCGACCGCGCGGCGGGCACCGTCACCGTCGCGGCCGGCACCCCGATGAAGGACCTCAACGTCGCGCTGGCCGCGCGGGGCCTGTCGCTGACGAACATGGGCGACATCATGGAACAGACCGTCTCCGGCGCGATCAGCACCGGCACCCACGGCACGGGCCGGGATTCCGCCTCCATAGCGGCCCAGGTCAAGGGCCTGGAGCTGGTGCTGGCCGACGGCTCGGTGCTGCGCTGCTCGGCCGAGGGGACCGACGAGGAGCGCGCCGTCTTCACCGCCGCCCGGCTGGGCCTGGGCGCGCTGGGCGTCGTCACGGAACTGACCTTCGGCGTGGAGCCCGAGTTCCTGCTCACCGCACGCGAGGAGCCGATGCCCTTCGACCAGGTCATCGGCGAATTCGATCAACTGGTGACCGAGAACGAGCACTTCGAGTTCTACTGGTTTCCGCACACCGACGGCTGCAACACCAAGCGCAACAACCGCAGCGCCGGCCCGGCCCGCCCACTGCCGCGCGTACGCGGCTGGATCGACGACGAACTGCTGTCCAACGGCGTCTTCCGGGCCGCCTGCTCGCTGGGCCGGGCCGTGCCCGCGACGGTGCCCGGCGTCGCGCGCGTCGCCGGCCGCGCTCTGTCGGCCCGTACGTACACCGACATCCCTTTCCGGGTCTTCACCAGCCCCCGCCGGGTGCGCTTCGTGGAGATGGAATACGCCGTTCCGCGCACGGCACTGGTGGCGGCGCTGCGAGAGCTGAAGGCCATGGTGGAGCGCTCACACTTCCGGGTGAGCTTCCCGGTGGAGGTCCGCACCGCACCCCCCGACGACATCCCGCTGTCCACGGCGAGCGGGCGCGAGACGGCGTATGTGGCGGTGCACATGTACCGGGGCACGCCCCACGAGGGGTACTTCAGCGCCGTGGAGCAGATCATGACGGCACACGAGGGCCGCCCGCACTGGGGCAAGCTGCACAGCCGGGACGCTGAGTACCTCTCCGGCGTCTATCCGCGCTTCGCGGAGTTCACGGCGCTGCGCGACCGGCTCGACCCGGACCGGGTCTTCGGGAACGCCTACTTGCGGCGGGTACTGGGCGACTGAACCGCACCGCGGGCGGGCCCGGGCGATCCAGAACGGTCCCGGACGGCGTGGCGGCGAAGGAGCGTGCTTCCAGACGGGGCCGGACATACACGGAGGGGCCGGACAGCTGGTGCTGTCCGGCCCCTCCACCCGTACGGGCCACCGCGGCCATCAGTCCTGCGGGTCGGCCCCCTGCTGTTGGCGCTGCGGGAGGTTGCCGCTGCCGGAGCCGTCGCCGTTGCCGGAGCCGGTGTTGTCACCTTCGTCCTGCTGGCTGCCTGACCCGCTCGGATCCGAGGTGCTGCCGCTCTCCCCGTCGCCCTCGCCCGTGCCGGGGTGCCGGGTGCTGCCGGGGTCGGGGCTGGAGGTGGTCTTGTCGTCCGTGTCACCGGAGCCGGGCTCGCCCCTACGGTCGCCGCTGCCGGAGTGGCCCGGGTCGGCGGAAGGGCTGCCGGAGCCCTTCTGCCCGTCGCCCGCACCGCCGTTGCCGTCCTCGGACTGGCCCGGGTCGGGCGTGGCCGGCGTCGTGCCCGGGCCCGTGTTCCCCGAGGAGCCGTTGCCGGTGCGGAACACATCGCTGATGGACGTGCCCTTGCCGCCGGAGACGTTGTGCCCGGAGAGCAGTTCGTACACCGTGACGCCACCGATCGAGAGCCCGAAGACCACGAGCGCGGGCAGCAGCGCCCGCCGCCAGCCGCGCCAGCGAGTGCCATGCGTGGTGCCCGGCGTGAACTCCCCGTCCCCCGGCAGCCGCGCCGCATCCGCTTGCGCCGGTGCCGGCGCCCCGGCGCGCTTGAGGGTGCCGAGGACGCGGGTGGCGTCGTCCCGCTCGGCACCTGGCCCGCCTTGCGTGCCCGTCGCGCCGGGCAGCATCCGTGTGACCGCCGAGGTGTCGAGCATCTGCACCTGGTCGGGAGAGCGTTCGCGCCCCGGCGCCGCCCCCGCGACGCCCGCGGAAGCGGACTCCGGGTCCGCGACCCGGAGCAACCGGGTGGCCCGGGTGTGCCGGGCGTGCTGAGCAGCCTGGCCGCTCCCGGCGGTCCGGCCCGGGGCGTCGGGGGCAGAGGGCGAGGCAGCGTGCCCGCCGTGCTCGTCGTACCCGCCGTACTCGTCGGCGAATGCGGTGTGCTCGTTCGCCTGTGCGCTGCGGTGGGCCTGGGAGGCGTCCAGGCCGCCGTCGTCCTTCCAGCCGCCGGCCGGGTCCCCGTGCGGGACCTGCCGGGCCTTGGGCGGGACGGCGACCTCCTTGAGCTGCTCACCGGTCCTGCTGAAGAAGTGCTGGAAGATCGGCCCGCCGCTGGTGGCGACGAGGCTGACCACACCGGCACCCAGGAAAGTGCCGTACACCCCGAGCTGGCCGGCCGCGAAGGCCGCGACCACCGCGGCGACTGCGCTGCCCAACACCTGGGGCAGGCTCAGGTCAAGACTCCTGCGCTTCTTGCTCCCTTCCTCGTCGTGCTCCTGGTGCTCGGCTATGTCTTTCTTGTCCATTTACCGCCCTTGATCGCACACTCCCACCACTGTGCACAAATAAGAGACTTTTCAGTGAAGACCAAGGTTCCACTTCGGGTGGTTCTGTGACGATTACCACCCCCATAACCAGGCCAAATGGACTCTTGGGGCGTCAACTCCCTTACCCCGGAGCAACTTCGGTGGCGCGGCGGTCCACCCGGGTGGCACTAATGGAGTAGTGTGACGAGCCCTGGTCTCGGTTCTGACCCGGCGCAGGCTGCTCACGGTGACCACCCTGGTCACGGTGCGTTGTGAGGAGGTAACCGTGCCATAGCGGCGGTTCTCGGCAGTGAGGAACACTGTTCGGGCCCCGAGGAAGTCGGCAAGGTTGTGGCAGGCTGCACCCGGGCAGGCCACACTCGTCTAGCGGGAGCAGCGACGCACGTGACGTCGGCAGGCACCACCCGGGAGGTCCCCATGCCCGAACTGCGTGTCGTGGCCGTCAGCAACGACGGCACACGACTGGTGCTCAAAGCTGCCGACAGCACGGAATACACGCTTCCGATCGATGAGCGCCTGCGCGCCGCGGTCCGGAACGACCGCGCACGGCTGGGCCAGATCGAGATCGAGGTGGAAAGCCACCTGCGGCCCCGGGACATCCAGGCCCGTATAAGAGCCGGTGCCTCCGCCGAGGAGGTCGCCTCTCTCGCGGGCATCCCCGTCGATCGTGTGCGCCGCTTCGAGGGCCCCGTGCTCGCCGAGCGCGCCTTCATGGCCGAGCGCGCCCGCAAGACCCCCGTACGCCGCCCCGGCGAGAACGCCGGGCCACAGCTCGGTGAGGCCGTCAGCGAGCGGCTGCTGCTGCGTGGCGCCGACAAGGAGTCGGTGCACTGGGACTCGTGGCGCCGCGACGACGGCACCTGGGAGGTGCTGCTCGCCTACCGCGTCGCCGCCCAGCCGCACTCGGCGACCTGGACCTACGACCCGCCCCGCCGTCTGGTGCAGGCAGTCGATGACGAGGCCAGGGCGCTGATCGGCGAGACCGACGACACTCCGGAGCCCAGCTTCCCGTTCGTCCCCCGCATCGCGCGCCTGCCGCGCGACCGGGGCGAGCGCGAGCGCACCGGGCGGCCCGAGCTGGAGCCCGCCTCGTTCTCGCCCGCTCCCGGCGACGAGGACGACCGGATGCGCGGCGACGGCAGCGGCGAACCGGATTCCCTCACCAGCTTGCTGGAGGCCGTGCCGAGCTTCCGGGGCGACATGGTCGTCCCGGACTCCAAGCCCCAGCCCGCACCGGCCGCCGAGGCGGAGACGGCGGCGGTACCCGCCGAGCAGGAGGAGACCGAAGCGGCGAACGGCGAGCCGGAAGAGGAACCGGAGGCCGTCGAGCCCCCGGCCCCGGCTGCCAGCGCGGGCTCCGCGTACGCCGATGTGCTCATGCCCCGCTCGGTCGGCGCGCACCGCGACCGGCTCAAGGGCAACACCGACCGCCAGGCGGAGGCCGACGGCGTCCGCCCGGGCCGGCGTGCCGCGGTACCGAGCTGGGACGAGATCGTCTTCGGCACCCGGCGAAAAAAGGACTGAAGCGTCAGCTCACGACCGGCGCCGGACCGCTCCGCCAGAAGGAACGGTCCGGCGTGGCCGTGTGCGGCGCGCGGGCGGCGGTGGGCCGCCCGCGCCACCGCCTCAGCCGCGTTCGGCCCCGGTGGCCACCGGCCGGGAACCATCGGCCGTCCACTCGCTCCAGGACCCGACGTAGAGCGCGGCATCGATACCGGCGATGGCCAGCGCCAGCACCTCGTGCGCCGCGGAGACCCCCGAACCGCAGTAGACCCCCACCTCCGTCTCGGGGCCCGCGCCCAGCGCCTCGAAGCGGCCTGCCAGCGCGTCGGGGGAGCGGAAGGTTCCGGCATCGGTGACGTTCTCCGTCGTCGGGGCCGAGACGGCGCCCGGGATGTGCCCGGCGACCGGGTCGAGCGGCTCCACCTCGCCCCGGTAGCGCTCGGCGGCGCGGGCATCCAGCAGGACCCCTCGCCGGGCCAGGGCAGCCGCCTCGTCGGCGTCCAGCATCGGCAGCCCGCCGGGCGAGGGCCGGAAGTCGCCCTCGGCCGGCTCGGGGGTCTCGGTGCTCAGCGGCAGTGCGCCGCCCCCGCTCTCCCCCGTCCCCGGCCCCGCACCCTGCGCTGTCGCGGCCTGCCACGCCTCCAGCCCGCCGTCCAGGACCCGTACGTCCGGATGCCCGGCCCAGCGCAGCATCCACCAGCAGCGTGCGGCGGCCCAGCCGCCGCCCATGCCCCCGGCGTCGTAGACGACCACGGGGCGGCCGGCCGAGACTCCGGCACGGCGCATGGCCGCGCCGAACACCTCGATCGGCGGCAGCGGGTGCCGGCCGGTGCCGTGTGCCCGCGGGCCCGCCAGTTCGCTCTCCAGGTCGATGTAAACGGCTCCCGGCAGATGGCCCTTGCGGTAGGCGGGCAGTCCGGGCGGGTCACCAGGCTTGTATCGCACGTCGAGCAGGACGGGCGCGGAGCCCGCCGTGATGTCGCCCGCGAGTTCGGGTACGGAGATGATGGCAGTCATGGCGCCATCTTCGCGCAGCCGTGTCAGGGCCGGGGCCGTACCGCCCCAGGGCGGCTCGCGAAGCGGCGGCACACGGATCGGGGATTCTCGGGTCCGAAGCCGGGAGAAAACGGCGCGGCCGGGGAGCGCCGCACGACAGGTGGTGCAAGCATGCGCACTGGCGAGAAGTCACGGAGCCGCGGCAAGGACGCCGGGGCACTTCCACCGCACGACCGCATCGATGATGGTCTCAAGGAGCGAAGCAGATGACCGAGCAAGCGACTCGGCTACGTCACACACCTGGCGCGCCCGCCTGGGCGAGCCTCATGGCGCATGGACTGGACGCCGGCAAGGAGTTCTATCAGGAGCTGTTCGGCTGGGAGTTCCACGACGGCCCCCAGCAGCTGGGCCCGTATGTGCGGGCCGTGGCACACGGACACGAGGTCGCGGGGCTGGGCAGGAAGGCGGACGGCAGGCAACTCCCCGTCGCCTGGCTGCCGTACATGGCCACCGCGGACGCCGACGAGACGGCCGCCCGGGTGCGTGAGTACGGCGGGACGGTGGCCGTCGGGCCGCTGGACGCGGAGACGGCGGGGCGGATGGCGATCGCGTCGGACCCGCACGGCGCGGTCTTCGGAGTGTGGCAGGACGCCCACTATCCGGGCCTGGGGACCGCACCGGTGGGGACGTTGGGCGCCCCGGTCTGGTTCGAACTGGTCACCAGGGAGACGACGACGGTGGTGAAGTTCTACCAGTCGGTCTTCGGCTACGAGGCACGCGCCGTCGAAGGTCCTGGCTTCGACTACCTGACGCTGTACACGGACGGGGTGCCCGTGGCCGGGATCCAGGGGGTCGGGGACGCGCTGCCGCGCGACCGGGGGCCGCACTGGCGCACCTACTTCGCGGTGGACGACCCCGACGCCGCGGCGCTGCGTGCCAGGGAACTGGGCGGGCAGGTCGTGCGCGGGCCTTCCGACTCGCCCTACGGGCGGGTGGCGGCCGTCTCCGACCTGGAAGGCGCGCACTTCAGTGTGATCCGGCCGGTCGAAGCGGATCGCTGAGGCCCGCGGCCTGCGGGCGGACCGTACCGCGTCCGGTTGCGGGAGGCGCGGCGGGCGGCTGGGGCATGTCGACCGGCAGTACATCGGGTGACAGTGCTCCGGCGCCCGCCGAGGCCGCCGTCAGCCGCCGCCGGTGGTGGCGCCTGCACAGGACCTCGTAGCCCACCTCGCCGCTGGGCTCGCCCACATCGCCGACGACGACCTGCGCCCCTTCGACGACCATCCGGCCGCCGACGGTACGCGCGTTGTGCGTGGCGCGGGCGCCGCACCAGCACAGCGCCTCGACCTGGAGGGTCTCCAGGCGGTCCGCCAGCTCCATCAGCCGCTGGGAGCCGGGGAAGAGCCGGGTGCGGAAATCGGTGGCGATACCGAACGCGAAAACGTCGATGCCCAGTTCGTCAACGACCCTGGCCAGCTGTTCGACCTGGTCGGGCGAGAGGAACTGGGCCTCGTCGACGATCACATAGTCCGTGCGTCCGCCCGCGGTGAGATGACGGACCAGGTGGGCCTGGAAGTTGAGGTCCTCGGCGACCTCGACGGCCTCGGCCACCAGGCCGAGCCGGGAGGAGAGCCGGCCTTGGCCCGCCCGGTCGTCACGCGTGAAGATCATGCCCTGGAGGCCGCGGGCCGAGCGGTTGTGCTCGATCTGCAACGCGAGCGTGCTCTTCCCGCAGTCCATCGTTCCGGAGAAGAACACCAGCTCTGGCATGGCGTGTTCGGCCTTTCTGACGTTCGGGCGTGTGGGGACGCGGGCGGTGAGAGGGCCGCTGTGGACCTCGGCCGGGGCGGTTGTCGGAGTCCGGCGCGGGACAGCGGCCGTGGGGCCTCCCCCGGCCGGTGGGGCTGTGCTGGGGTCGCGGGCTGTCCTGGGGGCGGGGGCGGGGGCCGGCCTCCCAGGGCGGGGCTTCAGACGCCGGGCCCAGGACGTCAGGCGCCGGCCTCGGGATGCGGGCCTGCGGCTGCGGGTCCTTCAGGTGCGGACCTCCAGAAGCGGCACGAGCTGTTCCGCGGGGGTCGCCGAGCCGTGCATCCCGATCAACTCGGACTCCTTGGGCTCGCGCCGGGTGGCCACCACGGCGACATCGTCGCGCATGGCAGCGATGACGTCGCCGATTCTGCCGCGCACCCGGGGCTCGACACCAGGACCGAACCAGCCGAGCGCGACGGCCTCTTCGCGGGTGGCGACCCACGCCTGTCCGACCAGCACCTCGCGCCAGACGGCGTGCACATCGGCGGCTGCGCCCGGCACGGCGTAGATGTGGCGCATCCGGCCCTCGCCGCCGAGCTGGGCGACGCCCGCGCTCAGCTCCCAGTCCTCGTCGAAGTCGATCCGGGCCTCGGGCCGTTCGGGGATGTCGACCATGCCGTGATCGGCGGTGATGTAGAGCGCGGAGCGGGGCGGCAGCCGCTCGGCCAGCCGCTGCGCGAGCCGGTCCACGTACATCAGTTGGCCCCGCCAGGCATCCGAGTCCATGCCGAAGCGGTGGCCGTTGCCGTCCAGCTCGGCGAAGTAGGTGTAGACGAGCGAGCGGTCACCGGCGGACAGGCGCTCGGCGGCCAGATCCATGCGGTCCTCGGCCGCCATGCGCCCCAGGAACGTGCCCCCGGACAGGGCGATCTTGGTGAGCGGAGTGTGCTCGAAGTGCGGGGCCGTCACCTGACAGGTGGCCACGCCGGCCGCGTCGGCGCGCTGGAAGACGGTGGGGTAGGGCTGCCATACGTGGGGGTCGGTCCATGGCTGCCAGCGCAGTTGGTTCATCAGACGGCCGGTGGCCGGGTCCAGGGCGGTGTATCCGGGCAGCCCGTGCTCCCCCGGCACCCGGCCCGTGCCGACGGAGGCGAGGGATGTCGCCGTTGTGGAGGGAAAACCCGAGGTGATCGGCTCACCCGTGCCCCCCGCCGAACTCGGCAGCAGTGAGGTGAGGAACGGTGCCTCGTCCGGGTGCGCCTTGATCGCTTCCCAGCCCATGCCGTCCACCAGGAAGACGCAGGCCCGGTCGGAGGGTTCGAGCGGGAGGCCCGCCGCCATGCCGGGGACGCCGAGGCCCGCGGCGATGGAGGGCAGCAGATCGGCGAGGGAGCCCGTGCCGTAGCGGGGGACGGGCGCCGTGCGCGGGTCGAGGGGGGCATCGTCGTCGTACCAGGTGGCCTGCCCGGCCGCGCCGAGCGGAGCCGTCCGGTCCGGGTCCGCGACAGGGGCCGCGGAGCGTGGGTGCGGGTGCGGGTGCGGGTGCGGGTGACGCTCTCGGGTCACTGCGGGGGCCCGACACGGGTGGTGCCGGCGGTGGCCTCGGAGAGAGCCTGCGCGAAGGCGAGGGTCTGACGGACGGTGTCGGGCCCGTCACCCGCCTCACTGACGCGGAGCGAGAGATCATCGGCCGTGGAGGAGCCCGTATAGCCGTGATCCGCCTCGCAGTTGGGGTCGCCGCAGGTCGCGGGCTCCATGTCGAGGCGGGAGACGGCCCCCCAGCCGATGGTCAGGACGACCTCGCGGGGCAGGGTGCCGGGAGTGTAGGACTCCGGGTTGGCCACGACCCGGGAGAGCACCACGGAGGAGATGCGCTCCAGCTTCACGGACTCGGTCGAGGTGGTGGCATAGGGCGAGGGCGAGGTGTCGTCGGCCGCCTGTTCGTCGGTGTGGCTGACGAGGAAACGCGTGCGGGTCAGCACGAGGACCGTGACATGGCGGCGGACTTCGTTCGAGTCGAACGTCGTCTCCTGGTGCACGAGATAGGAGGCCACGGGCTCCCCGCCCACCGAGGCCTCCACAGCCTCGGCCACGAGGGCCGGGTAATAGCCACTGCGCTCGATCGCCTCGCGCAGCCCCTGGGTCGTCGTACCGGTCTTCGCCATAACAGCCATCCTAAAGGCCCGGGTGCCGACGCAGCCCCGGCCCGTCCCGCTCCGCTCCCCGCGCTCCCGCCTCAGTACGCCGGGAGCCTGCGCGCCCCCAGGTCGGGGCGCTGCCCAGGAGCGGCGACGCGGACGGAAGCGCTCAGCACTGTTACCCCGCGCGGCGCGACGACCACCGGATCCAGTTCGACGGTGACGACCTCCGGATGGTCGTCCATCAGCAGCGAGACGCGCAACAGCACCTCCTCCAGCGCCGCGGTGTCGGAGGGCTCCGCGCCCCGCCATCCGAACAGCAAGGGTGCGGAGCGGATCGCCCGGACCAGTCCGGCCGCCTCCTTGTCGGTGACGGGGACGAGCCGGTGCACGGTATCGCCCAGCAGTTCAGAGGGGGTGCCGGCGAGCCCGAAGGAGAGGACGGCGCCGATGGCCGGGTCCAGAGTGCCCCTGATGACCGTGCCGACCCCGCGCGGCGCCATGGTCTGCACGACGGGCCGCAGCTCCCCGGGAGCGCCGAGCGTGGCCGTCAGTTCACCGTAGGCGCGGCGCAATCCGGACTCTCCCGCGATGTCCAGCCGTACGCCGCCGAGTTCCGCGCGGTGCCGCAGATGGGGCGCCGTGGTCTTGAGCGCGACCGGATAGCCCAGCTCGCGCGCCGCCTCGACGGCCGCGTCGGCGTCGGGCGCCGGAAGGGTGGGGAGGACGGCGATGCCGTAGCAGTCCAGCAGCCGTGCGGTGTCCTGGTCGGTGAGCGCCCTGCTGTGTCCGGGCCGGTCGGTGGCGCGGGTGAGGAGGCTCGCCGCCGTGGCCTCGTCCACCTCGAACTCGGGCACCTTGCCGGGCGTACCGGCCTCGGCCCGCCAGCGGGCGTAGCGCACGGCCTCTGCCAGCGCGTGGGAGGCCCGCTCGGGGGTGGGGTAGGAGGGCAGCCCGCGTGCCGCGAGAGCCTCCTCCAGCCCCTCCATGGCGAGGTGGACGACGGCGACAGGCTTGCCCGCGGCCGGCTCCGTCGCCTCGTGGCGCACGGTCGCCTCGTGGAGGGCTTCGGCGAGCGTCTCGACGTAGCCCTGCGGCGGGTCGGCCGCCTCGTGGGTACGTGCGGTGCCCGGGAGTTCGGCGGGGACTGCCGGGATGACGGTGACGAGCACGGCGTCGGTTCCGGTGTCCGCGAGCGCTTCGCCGAGCGCCGCGCCGAAGTGGCCGGGCCCGGCGGTGCCGGGGAGCGCGACGACCGGCCGGGGCCGCAGTCCGTCGTTGAGGCAGGCGTCATAGGTCAGCAGGCTGAGTGCGTCGGTGTTGCCGACGATGCCGACGCGCGGCCCGGACGGAACGGGCTGTTCCGCGAGCAGGAGCCCGGTGTCCAGCAGTTCGGTGAAGGTATCGACCATGAGGACACCGGCCTGCCGCAGCAGGGCGTGGACGGTGGCATCCGGTGTGCGGGTGGCCGGTGCGGCGTGGCCGGGCGGGGGCGCACTGCCGCGCTGCCGGGCGCCCTTGACGACGACGACCGGCTTACGCGCGGCCGTGCGCCGGGCGAGCCGGGTGAACTTGCGCGGATTTCCGATGGATTCGAGGTACATGAGGACGACATCGGTGTCCGGATCCTCGTCCCAGTGCTGGAGCAGGTCGTTCCCGGAGACGTCGGCGCGGTTGCCGGCCGAGACGAAGGAAGAGGGCCCGATGCCGCGCCGGTCCAGCCCGTCGAGCAGGGCGATGCCGATGGCGCCCGACTGAGTGAAGACTCCGGTACGGCCCCGTTCGGGCATCCGGAGGGAGGGGGTCGCGTTGAGCCGCACATCGGGCCCGGTGTTGATCAGGCCGAGCGCGTTCGGGCCGACCAAACGCATTCCGTAGGAGCGGGCCAGGCGTACCAGCTCGCGCTGTTCGTCGCGGCCGAAGCCGTCGGTGAGGACGACGAGGCCCTGTACGGCGGCCTCGCCGCACTCGGAGACGACGGCGCGCAGCCCCTCGGCGGGCACCGCGACGACGGCGAGATCGACTCGCTCGGGAATCTCGCGCACGGAGCGGAAGGCGGGGGCCCCTGCCAGCTCGGCGGGGCCGGTGGAATCGGCACAGCCGACGGGGCCGGTAGGGCCGGCGGACTCGGCGGGGCCCTCCGGCCCGGTGCCCGACTGGCCGCCCGGCAGCTCGCGGTTGACCGCGTACACACTTCCGGCGAAGTCTCCGGCGCGCAGGCTCTCCAGCACGGCGCGTCCGGCGCCGCCCGGGGTACGGCTGGCGCCGATGACGGCAACGGAGCCAGGGGCCAGCAGCCGGGCGACGGAGCGGCCCTCGGCACGCTGTTCGCGGGCCCACATGACCGCCTGGGAGCGCTCGGTGGGTTCGAGGTCGAGGGTGAGGTGGACCGAGCCGTCCTCGAAGCTGCGCTTCTGTGAGTATCCGGCGTCGGTGAACACCTTGATCATCTTGGTGTTGGCGGGCAGCACCTCGGCGGCGAAGCGGCGGATGCCGCGCTCGCGGGCCACGGCGCCGATGTGTTCGAGGAGCGCGGAGGCCACTCCCCTGCCCTGCTGGTCGTCGCGGACGAGGAAGGCCACCTCGGCCTCGTCGGCGGGGTCGCCCGCGGGTCTGCCGAATTCGTCGATGCGGTCGTAGCGGACGGTGGCGATGAACTCGCCTCCGACGGTCGCGGCGAGGCCCACGCGATCGACATAGTCGTGGTGGGTGAAGCGCCTGACGTCCTTGTCGGACAGCCGGGGGTAGGGGGCGAAGAAGCGGTAGTACTTGGACTCGTCCGAGACCTGCTCGTAGAAGCTGACGAGCCGCTCCGCGTCGTCGGGCGCGATGGGCCGGACCCTGGCCGTCCCGCCGTCGCGCAGGACGACGTCGGCTTCCCAGTGGGCGGGGTAGGCGCGCTCCTCGGGGCTCGGCATGGGGCCAGCGTACGGCGGTGGGGGCCGCCGTGACGGCCGGGCGGGCAACGTATCGTCGCACCTTGGGATCGACGGATATGCCGGACGGCGCTGCGGAATGATCGCGGAATGGGCCACTCCGGCACCGTGCGAGACTGGTCTAGACAACGTTTCGAATCGAAGGGCAACACCATGGTTGAGCGCCGCGTCACCGTCGGCTGGGCCGAGGGGCTGCACGCCCGCCCCGCCTCGATCTTCGTCCGTGCCGCATCGGCCGCCGGGGTCCCCGTCACCATCCAGAAGGGCGACGGCAGCCCGGTGAACGCCGCCTCCATGCTGGGTGTGCTCGGGCTGGGCGCCGAGGGCGGCGAGGAGGTCGTCCTGGCCTCCGAGTCGGACGACGCCGCAGAGGCTCTCGACCGTCTGGCCAAGCTGGTCTCCGAGGGCCTGGAAGAGCTTCCTGAGACCGTCTGAGCCGGCTTGGCGAAGCCGCATCCGACTGATCAGCCCCCGGTCACCGTGACCGGGGGCTGATCAGTACGCGACTCGGAACGACGCGGTTCGGTACGCGGTGCGTACGCGGTGTCCGGATGGCGTGTGTCCGGCGCGAAGTGGCCCGGGTCTCAGACCTTGAGGCCGTGGCTGCGCAGATAGGCGATCGGGTCCATGTCCGAGCCGTAGTCGGGGCCGGTGCGGGCCTCGAAGTGCAGATGCGGGCCGGAGGAGTTGCCGGTGGAGCCGGACAGCGCGATCTGCTGGCCCGCCGTGACGCTCTGACCGACCGAGACGCTCATCGAGTTGAGGTGGCCGTACTGCGTGTACGTGCCGTCCTTGTGCTTGATCACGATGTTGTTGCCGTATGCGCCGCCATTGCCGGCCTCCACGACCTCGCCTGCCGCGACCGACTTGACGGGGGTGTTCATGCCCGCGTGGAAGTCGATACCGGTGTGACTGCCGGAGGACCACATGCTGCCGCCGGTCTTGTATCCGGTGGAGACGTAGGAACCGTCGACGGGGAGGACGTAGCCGCTCAGCTTGGCACGCTTCGCGTCGGCCGCACGGGCCGCCTTGACCTTCTCGTCGCGGTCCTTCTCGGCCTTCTCGGCCGCCGCCTTGCGCTTGGCCTCGTCGGCCTTCTTCTTGGCCGCCAGCTTGGTCTTGGCCGCGGCTTCCTTCGCCCTGGCTTCGGCCTGCGCCTTCTCGACCTCGATGGCCTGGGTGTGCGCCTGGTCGTCCAGGGTCTCGGAGATCTGACCGCTGATGCTGAAGGCGTCATCGAGACCGGTCTCGTGGACGCGGCTTTGCTCACCGCTCGCGGCAAGAGCCGGGGAGGCGAGCGTTCCGACGACGCCGACAGTGGCGAGCCCGGCTATGCCTGCGGCTCCGGCACCGGCCCTGCGGACCTTGCCGGGACGTCGGTGCTTCCCGGTGGGACGGGTGAACGCCATGGAGAGGCGTACTCCTTTCCTTCCTTCTCGCCTACCGGGTTAGCTGACGGGTTCGGAGCAGGAAGGTCTCCTACGGGCTGCCTCTGGCGAGGCGGCCCGATTCACCCCAGGGACTGCGTTGGGTCCCCGGCTCCCCTCGGCTCGCACCTCGGGAACTCGGCGATCGCCGTGCGTCGGCCGCGGGCGCGGTCACTTCTGACGAACAGCGGCAATGACGCTAAACGGGCCCACTTCTGAGCGGCAAACAAATCCCCGGGTTTGTCACGCACGCCACACCCCATATGGTCATACCCGGGCGAGAACCGGACATTTGACAGGGCCCGAAAGGGGGCCCGGAAGGGGACGTTCCACTCACGTCGCCCCCTTCCGGACCCGCCCGACCGGCCCGGCATCCGGGCCCGCCGTCAGTGCTCAGGAGCCGGTGACGACCTTCACCTCGCCGATCCCCAACTCGCGTACCGGGTCCGCGATCTGGGAGGCGTCACCGACCAGCACGGTCACCAGACGGTCGGCCGGGAAGGCGTTGACGGCCGCGGCCGTGGCCTCCACCGTGCCCGTCTCGGCGAGCCGGGCGTAGAGACGGCCCTGGAAGTCGTCCGGCAGGAACTGCTCGACCTGATCGGCCAGCGTCCCCGCGACAGCGTCCGACGTCTCGTAGCGCAGCGGCGCGACGCCCACCAGGTTACGCACGGCCACATCGCGCTCCTCGTCCGTGAGCCCCTCGGCGGCCAGGACGCGCAGCACCTGCCACAGGTCGGCCAGCGCCGGACCCGTGACATCCGTGGCCACCGAGCCGCTGATGCCCAGCAGCGCGGCGCCCGTGCCCTCCGCCGAGGAGCGCAGCACCTGCCCGAAGGCCCGCACTCCGTAGGTGTAGCCCTTCTCCTCGCGCAGCACGCGATCCAGCCGCGAGGTGAGGGTGCCGCCCAGGCAGTACACCCCGAGGAGCTGGGCCGGCCACACGCTGTCGTGCCGGTCGGGCCCGATGCGGCCGATGAGCAGCTGGGTCTGCACGGCGCCGGGCCGGTCGACGATGATGACGCGCCCGCTGTCGTCCGCCGAGATGGGCGGCATCGGGCGGGCCTCGGCCGTCGTCCCCGTCCAGGCGCCCAGGGTGTCGGCGAGGGCGGCATCCAGATCCACGCCCTCCAGGTCGCCCACGACGACGGCGGTGGCCGTCGCGGGGCGCACATGGGCCTCGTAGAAGGCGCGCACGGTGGGCGCGTCGATGCGCCGCACCGTCTCCTCCGTGCCCTGCCGGGGGCGCGACATCCTCGACTCGGCGGGGAACAGCTCGCGCGACAGCTCCTTGGCCGCGCGCCTGGCCGGATTGGCCAGCTCGTGCGGGATCTCATCCAGCCTGTTGGCGACCAGCCGTTCGATCTCGCTGTCGGGGAAGGCCGGGGCGCGCAGCGCGTCCGCGAGCAGGCCCAGTGCCTTGGGCAGCCGGGAGACCGGGACCTCCAGGGAGACGCGCACGCCCGGATGGTCGGCGTGTGCGTCGAGCGTGGCGCCGCAGCGCTCCAGCTCGGCGGCGAACTCCTCCGCGTCGTGCTTGTCCGTGCCCTCGTTGAACGCGCGGGCCATGATCGTGGCGACCCCGTCCAGGCCGTCGGGCTCGGCGTCCAGCGGCGCCGGGAGGTTGACCTCGACGGCGACGATCTCCTGGCCGGGGCGGTGGCAGCGCAGCAGCGTCAGCCCGTTGGGCAGGGTGCCGCGCTCGGGGGTGGGGAAGGCCCACGGCTTGGGGGTGCCGCTCCGGGGCTGGGGGTGGAAGTCCATGCTGGACGCTGTGGGTGCTGCGGATACTGCGCCCGCTCCGGTGTCGCTCACTGACCGGTCTCCTCGTTGTCGTTCTCCACGTGCGCCGCGTTCGCGTCCTGCGCCGTGCTCTCCCCGTGCTCGGCGGCCTCCGCCTGCTCACCGGACTCGACCGGCTCGTAGACGAGCACGGCGCGGTTGTCCGGGCGCAACCGCTGTGCCGCGACGGCGCGTACCTCTTCGCGGCTGATCTCCAGGACGCGGCCGACCGCTGTCAGGGCCAGCTGCGGGTCTCCGAACAGCACGGCGAAGCGGCACAGTTCATCGGCGCGCCCGGCGACCGTTGCGAGCCTGTCCAGCCACTCGCGCTCCAACTGGGCCTGCGCACGCTCCATCTCCTCCTCGGTCGGCCCCTCCTCGGCGAAGCGGCGCAGCTCGTCATCGACGGCGGCCTGGATGTCGGCGACCTCCGCGCCACCGGATGCCTTGACATCCAGCCATCCGAGCGAGGGCGCACCGGCGAGGCGCAGCATCCCGAATCCGGCGGCGACGGCGCTGCGGTCGTGCCGCACCAGCCGGGCGTAGAGCCGCGAGGACTCCCCGCCGCCCAGCGCGGTCAGCGCCAGGTCGGCGGCGTCCGCCTCGCGGGTGCCGTCGTGCGGGAGGCGGTAGGCGGCCATCAGCGCGCGTGAGGGCACCTCTTCCTCGACGACCTGGCGCTGCTCCTCGCCCATGACCTCCGGCAGGGAGCCGTCGCGCGGCGGGTGCTTGCCCCCGTGCCCGGGGATCGAGCCGAAGTACTTCTCGACCCAGGCCAGCGTCTGCTCCGGGTCGATGTCCCCGACGATGGCGAGCACGGCGTTGTTGGGCGCGTAGTACGTGCGGAAGAACTCCCGCGCGTCCTCCAGGGAGGCCGCGTCCAGGTCGGCCATCGAGCCGATGGGGGTGTGGTGGTAGGGGTGGCCTTCGGGGAAGACCATGGCGGTCATCCGCTCGAACGCGGTGCCGTACGGGACGTTGTCGTAACGCTGGCGGCGTTCGTTCTTGACCACGTCGCGCTGGTTTTCCATCGACTCTTCGTCCAGAGCCGACAGCAGCGAGCCCATCCGGTCGGCCTCCAGCCAGAGCGCCAGCTCCAGCTCGTGGGTCGGCATGGTCTCGAAGTAGTTGGTGCGCTCGAAGCTCGTGGTGCCGTTGAGGGAGCCGCCCGCGCCCTGCACCAGTTCGAAGTGCCCGTTGCCCTTCACCTGGGCCGAGCCCTGGAACATCAGGTGCTCGAAGAGATGCGCGAGGCCGGTGCGGCCCTTCACTTCGTGGCGGGAGCCGACGTCATACCAGAGGCAGACAGCTGCGACCGGGGTCAGATGATCCTCGGAAAGCACCACTCGGAGGCCGTTGGCCAGCCGGTGCTCCGTCGCTGTCAGCCCACCGGTGGCCGGCGGGGGCGTGGCCGTGTGACCCATGGGCGTGGAGTCCCTTCGATCGCGGGGGATTCCCGGCGGGGCGCCGGGAACTGCGGGGGCCGTCTGCGCGCCGCGCGCTGCGGACGGCCCTGTCACTGTATGCAACCACGCGGACAACGTGCGAAGTTCCCGTACGGTCTACCTCGCGGCGCTCCGTGTACGCCGGGTCGGGGAGCCGCTTGTCAGTGCGGCGGTCCACAATGGTCCGCGTCACAGCCGTGACGGCCGAAGCGCCGGAGCGCCGAAGCACCGGCACAGAGCTCCGGCGTGAAGCACTCGCACAAAACGACCCGCACCAAGCACCCGCACCGAGCACCGCACCACAACACGCGCACGAGACACGAGCCGCAGCGCACACGAAGACGCAGCGAAGCAGCACGAAGCAGCGAAGGAGCCGCAGCCGCGATGGCCCGCCGCAGTAAGAGCCGTACGCCCGGGACGACGCCCGGAGAGGACTTCGAGGAGCGCATCCTCGACATCGACGTCGTCGACGAGATGCAGGGCTCCTATCTGGAGTACGCGTACTCGGTGATCTATTCGCGCGCGCTCCCCGACGCCCGCGACGGGATGAAGCCCGTACAGCGCCGGATTCTCTACCAGATGCACGAGATGGGCCTGCGCCCCGACCGCTCTTACGTGAAGTGCGCGCGCGTGGTCGGGGAGGTGATGGGAAAGCTCCACCCGCACGGTGACTCCCCGATCTACGACGCGCTGGTGCGCATGGCGCAGGGCTTCTCCATGCGTCTGCCGCTCGTGGACGGGCACGGCAACTTCGGCTCGCTGGGCAACGACGACCCGCCGGCCGCGATGCGCTACACGGAGTGCAGGTCGGCCCCCGCGGCCGGACTGATGGTCGAGTCGATCGACGAGGAGACCGTCGACTTCGGCGCCAACTACGACGGCAGCGAGGAAGAGCCGGTCACCTTGCCGGCCGCGTACCCCAACCTGCTGGTCAACGGCTCCTCGGGCATCGCCGTCGGCATGGCGACGAACATGCCCCCGCACAATCTCTCCGAGGTCATCGCCGCGGCCCGGCATCTGATCAAGCATCCGGGTGCCGACCTGGAGACCCTGATGGGCTTCATTCCCGGCCCCGACCTGCCGACCGGCGGCAAGATCGTCGGCCTGGAGGGCATCAAGGACGCCTACGTCTCCGGACGCGGCACCTTCAAGATCCGCGCCACCACCACCGTCGAGCAGGTCACCGCGCGGCGCAAGGGCCTCGTGGTCACGGAGCTGCCCTTCGCCGTGGGCCCCGAGAAGGTCATCTCCAAGATCAAGGACCTGGTCAACTCCAAGAAGCTCCAGGGCATCGCGGACGTCAAGGACCTCACGGACCGCGAGCACGGGCTGCGTCTGGTCATCGAGATCAAGAACGGCTTCAACCCCGAGGCCGTGCTCACCCAGCTCCACAAGCTGACGCCGATGGAAGAGTCCTTCGGCATCAACAACGTCGCGCTGGTGGACGGCCAGCCGCTGACGCTCGGTCTCAGGGAGCTGCTGGAGGTCTATGTAGACCACCGGTTCAACGTGGTGCGCCGCCGCAGCGAGTTCCGGCGCGGCAAGCGGCGCGACCGGCTGCATCTCGTCGAGGGCCTTCTGGTGGCGCTGATCGACATCGATGAGGTCATCAGAATCATCCGGTCGAGTGAGAACTCGGCGGATGCCAAGGCATCCCTCATCTCCCGCTTCGAACTCAGCGAGATCCAGACCCAGTACATCCTCGACACCCCGCTGCGCCGCCTGACCAAATTCGACCGCCTGGAGCTGGAGGACGAGCGGGACAAGCTCAAGGACGAGATCGAGAAGCTGACCCAGATCCTGGACTCGGACGCAGAGCTGCGAAAGCTCGTCTCCTCCGAGCTGTCCGCCGTCGCCAAGAAGTACGGCACACCGCGCCGCACCGAGCTGCTGGACTCCGCCGAGGCACCGGTGGTCGCCGTTCCACTGGAGGTCGCCGACGATCCCTGCCGCGTGCTCCTGTCCTCCACGGGCCTGCTGGCGCGCACGGCGAACGGGGAGACGAGCTTCGCCGAGCCGGCCAAGCGCCAGAAGCACGACGTGATCGTCTCCGCGGTGCCCGCGACCACCCGGGGCGAGGTCGGCGCTGTCACCTCGGCCGGACGGCTGCTGCGGCTGACGGTCGTGGACCTGCCCCAGCTGCCCGAGACCGCCTCCTCCCCCAGCCTGGCGGGCGGAGCGCCGGTCGCGGAATTCCTCTCGCTGGAGAGCGACGAGACGCTGATCTGCCTCAGCACACTGGACGAGTCCTCCCCGGGGCTCGCCCTCGGCACCGAACAGGGCGTAGTGAAACGCGTGGTGCCCGACTACCCCCCGCACAAGGAGGAGTTGGAGGTCATCACGCTCAGGGACGGCGACCGTGTGGTCGGCGGTGCCGAGCTGCGCACCGGCGAGGAGGACCTGGTCTTCATCACCGACGAGGCCCAACTGCTGCGCTATCCGGCCGGCCAAGTGCGCCCGCAGGGCCGCCCGGCGGGCGGAATGGCGGGCATCAAGCTCGCCGAGGGGGTAAAGGTGCTCTTCTTCGGCGCGGTCGATCCGGCCGTCGAGGCCGCTGTGTTCACCGCCGCCGGATCGGAGGGCACTCTGGACGACTCGCTGAGCACTGCCAAGCTCACGCCCTTCGACCAGTACCCGCGCAAGGGGCGTGCGACAGGTGGTGTGCGCTGCCAGCGGTTCTTGAAGGGTGAGGACAAACTGCGGCTCGCCTGGGCGGGCCCCACCCCGGCGCACGCGGCCACCAAGGCCGGTGCCCCGCTGGAGCTGCCCGAGGCGGACCCGCGCCGCGACGGCTCCGGCCTGCCCCTGGAAAAGCCGGTGGCGGCTGTGGCCGGGCCCGTGTGAGGCGTGGGGGTCCGACGACCTGTAGCGGAGTCTCTGCGCCCTGACCGAGGAACCGGCTCCGGCGGCGACCGCCATGAGGGAGGCCCTGGCGTGACAGTGCGGCTGTCGCGCCAGGGCCTCCTTGCGCGAAGAGGTGAGCCTGGACAGGCAGTTGCCGACCGTGAATGGAGACCTCGCGGACGACGGCGCAAGGGCAGGCACATGAACACCAAGACGCAAGGAGCCGACGCGGCAAGGAGGCCAGGGCGGAGGCCGACGGGGGGCTCAGCGCGGGTCGAGTTGGCTTGTGTCGTCGGGGGCGCCGGAGGCACCGAAGCCGTCGGGCGCGGCGGGGTCGCCGGGCTCGGCCAGGCCGGCGGAGTCGTCAGGCTCGGTGGGATCGTCAGGCTCGGTGGGATCGTCGAAGTGGGCCAAGTCGCCCCGCCCGGCAGCGATGTCCGGGTCGCTGGGATCGTCGTCCGTCTCGGCGTCCACGTAGCGGAGGATGCCCCACATGGCCTGCGGGTCGCCCGCCCCGGAATGGTTCACACTCGCGTCGAGCCCCTTGCGCAGGGCCGCCGCGTCGATACCGGAGCCGATCATGACCAGTTGGGTCTCCCGCTCCTCCCCCCGGGGCCATGGCGCGGGCGCGAACCGCAGGAAGCCGCCGACGGCGTGGAGCGCGTACCGGTGTGCGGGATCGGCCGCGCCGAAGTCGACAAAGCCCTTCATCCGGTAGAGCCCGGCCGGCCTGCTGTCCAGGAAGGCGAGAAAGCGACGGGGATCCATGGGCGCGTCCGAGCTGAACTCGACCGCCTCGTAGGCGGCGTGCAGGTGCCCGGAGTGATCCTGCCCCGCGCCGTGCGCGCCCCCCGGAGCCTCCCCGTTCTCTTCCTCCTCCTCGTCGCCGTAAAGGAGGGAGTCGAACGACAGCTGCTCGACGGCCGCACGCTCACGCCGCACCCGGTCGAACAGCAGTGCCGGATCGACCCGGCCGTGGCGCGCCGGAACGACGGGTGTGCCCGGACTGAGCCGCTCCAACTCCCCGCGCAGCGCGCGCTGCCGCTCCTCGTCCACACGGTCGGCCTTGTTGAGCACCAGCAGGTCGGCCGCCGACGCATGGCGCGCCAGCTCGGGATGGTGTTCCCGGACGGCGTCGAACTCGGCGGCGTCCACGACTTCGACGAGCCCGCCGTAGACGATGTGCGGGCTCTCGCTCGCGAGGATCATCCGGATCAGCGTCTCGGGCTCGGCCACCCCGCTCGCCTCGATCACCACCACGTCCATGCCGGGGGAGGGGCGGGCGAGCACGTCGAGTACCTCGTCCATGTCGCTGGTGTCAACCGCACAGCACAGGCAGCCGTCCCCCAGGGAGACCATCGAATCAACCTGCCCGGACACGGTCATGGCATCGATCTCGATGCTGCCGAAGTCGTTGACGACCGCCCCGATACGGGTGCCTCTGCTACGCCGTAGAAGGTGGTTGAGGAGGGTGGTCTTCCCCGAGCCCAGAAATCCGGCGAGGATGATGACCGGAATCCTGCCGTCCACCGCGCCGCGCCCACTGCCCGCCGCACTGTCCACGCCGTGTGCCCTTTCTCCTTCAGCCGCAGGCATCCTCCTGGAGCCCCGCAGGCGCCCCGAGCGCCTTCCGGCCTCCCTCCCGGCCGTCGCCGGACGGCTGCCGATCGTAACCGAGGCCGCGTGCCCGGTGGCGGGCGGCGGGGGCTGTCGGTCCCGCGAGCGGCCCGGCCCGGCGGCTCGGTGGACCGGCGGCCAGTGGACCGGCGGACCGGCGGACCGCCTCCAGGAACCCGGGGCCGCCCGGGCCCAGGCCCCGGCCCCGGGCCCCGGCTCCTGACCATGCGGGGCGGCCCGGCGAGCAGGGGCGCGTGTCCGCTCCGCAGCCGGGAACCCAGGTTAGGGTCGCCTTTGTGACGACATGCGCGGCGGCCTCCCGGACACTGGCCGAACCCCTCGCGGGGACGGCGGCGACAGCCCGCACGTGGCTGCTGATCGAACAGCCCGGCCCCTGGGGCAAGCGGGCGCTGGCCGAGAGCCACCTCGACCCCGCGCTGGGCAAGGCCCTGGAGACGGCGGCGAGCGCGCACGGCGCACGCGTCGCGCTCATCCGCCGCCCGGGCAGGCAGGCCGACAGCGCGGACGGCCATGGACACCACCACGTCTTTCTGGCCCGCACGGTGCCCGGCGACTCCTGGGTATACACGGCGCGGCTCCCGGCCGGGGGAGGGCTGGAGGCGCTGCGCGCACTTGACTTCGCCGCGCTGGACGGGCACAGCGCCCGGCCGGGATCCGACGGGACCGGGCAGGCCATGGAAATCCAGCCACCCGACGGACGCCACGCGGCCCAGGCCCCCGGGCCTCTCTCCGGTTCTCGTTCCCATGCCCGTTCCGACACCCGTGCGGCGGGTCTCGGCCCCGGGTGGCGGCCCTACGAAGGCGATCCCCTGGCTCTCGTCTGCACCAACGGAAAGCGCGACCGCTGCTGCGCTCTGCTGGGCAGGCCGCTGGCCGCCGAACTTGAAGCATCCGGTGCGGCGAACGTCTGGGAGATCAGCCACATCGGCGGCCACCGCTTCGCCCCCACCCTCTTGGTGCTGCCCTACGGGTACGCCTATGGCCGACTCGGCGCAGTGGCGGTCAAGGGCGTGCTGGACGCGGTACGAGACGGACACGTGCTCACCGAGGGCTGTCGCGGACGCTCGGCCTGGGACCGTCCGGGGCAGGCCGCCGACCTGGCCGTACGCGAACGCACCGGCGAGATCCGCGCCGCCGCGCTGACCGTCCTGGCCACCACACCCGCCTCCACGGCCACTTCCACGTCCACGTCCACCTCGGCCCCGGCCTTGGCCTCGGCCGAAGAACCGGACAGGGCCCGCTGGGAGGTGACCGTCGGGCACGTGGACGGACGCCGCTGGCGCGTTGTCCTGGCCGAGGCCGACGACGGTCCCGCCCTGTCCGCGAGCTGCGGCGCCGCCCCGACTCCGGCCATCCGGATGGACGTCGAACGTTTCGAGACACTGCCACCGGGATAGCTCCGATGCGGCGCGTCATGGCACGCCGCCCGGAGGGACCGGGCCTGACGCTTGCCCACGTCGCCGCCCAGCCCAAATCGCCGCCCGGCCCGTGACGGCGCAGGTCAGCGGGGTGCGCGAAGCCGGGAGGTGCGCATGCGGGGGTCCGCCGGATAGCGTCCGAGTACCGGATGCACCGGATGCCGGATGCGCTCATCCGGATGCACAGCCCTTCGCGCCTCCGGTCGGCCCCCGACCCCCTGACCCACTCCCTCCACTTCCCTGCGTTCCCCTGCACTTCGCTGCACTCGTTCGACCCGCTCCCCGCTCACTCCTCCCGCCGTGAGGTCGCCCGTGTCCCTCTCCGGCCCGCACGCCGCACACCGCCGCTCACCGGAGCCCCCGAACCGCCCCGGCCCGCCCGTTCGGTCCGGGCGTCCCGGTCGGCCCGGTCGATCCGGCCGTCTCGGCCGCTTCGGCTGGCCACGGCGGCTCTCCTCGCAGGTTCTGCTCATGCAGTTGGCGGTCGTCACCGGGGTGACCGCGGTGGCCACCGGACTTTTCCTGGCGCCCTTCAGCTCGCAGCTGGACGACCAGGCGGCGCGGCGCGCGCTGGCCATCGCACAGGCGACAGCCGCCGAGCCGGGCCTGGACGACCTCGTCACCGAAGAGGCCCGCCCCACCCGCAACGGCCCGGTCCAGCGTGTCGCCGAGCGGGTACGCCGCGCCACGGGCGCCAGCTACATCGTGGTGATGGACACTCGCGGCATCCGGTGGTCACACGCGGAGCCCGCCCGTATCGGCGAACGTGTCTCCACCGATCCGGGTCCCGCGCTGGCCGGGAAAGAGGTCCACCACATTGACGAGGGCACCCTCGGCCGCTCCGCACGGGGCAAGGTCCCCCTGCGGAACGGGCAGGGCCGCGTGGTGGGCGCCGTATCCGTCGGCATCGCCTACGACAGCGTCCGGGACCGCTTCATCCGGTCCGTCCCCGGCCTGCTCGCCTACGCGGGAGGCGCTCTGGGGGTAGGCGCGCTGGCAGCCCTGCTCATCTTCAGAAGCGTCCAAAAGCGCACCCACGACCTCGCCTTCTCCGACATCACCGCGCTGCTGGCCGAGCGGGAGGCGATGTTGCACGGCATCCGGGAGGGCGTCGTCGCGCTGGATGCGAAGGGCAGGATCCGGCTGGTCAACGACGAGGCGCACCGGCTGCTCGACCTGCGGCCGAAGCACATCGGCCTGTCCCCCCACGAAGCCCTGGGCCCGGGCCGGACGGCAAGGGTGCTGGCCGGCGAGGTGCCGGGCGCGGACCTGCTGACCGTCAGCGGTGGCCGGGTGCTGGTCGCCAACCGGATGCCCACCGACGACGGCGGTGCGGTCGCCACTTTGCGCGACAGGACCGAGCTGGAGCTGCTGGGCCGCGAACTGGACGGCTCCCAGGGCCTCATCGACGCACTCCGCGCCCAGGATCACGAACACGCCAACCGGATGCACATCCTGCTCGGTCTGCTTCAGCTCGGCATGTACGACGACGCGGTGGAATACCTGAGCGAAACGGTCGGGGAGCACCGGGCCACGGCGGAGGAGATATCCGAACGGGTGCGGGACCCCCTCCTGGCCGCGCTGCTCGTGGGCAAGGCAACGGTGGCCGCGGAGCGCGGGGTCGCCCTCCGTCTCGCCGAGCACACCCTGCTGCCCGACCGTCTGGTCGATCCGCCCGAACTCGCCTCGGTGCTGGGGAACCTCGTGGACAACGCCCTGGACGCGGTATCCGGTTCGCCCGGGGGCCGGGGCCGGGTGGAGGTCACGCTCCAGGTGCACGAGGAGCCGCCGCCCACCGGACCATCGGCGCGAGGGCCGGACGGAACAGCCGAGCCGGCCCCGGACGATGACGGCACCGGCGACGCCGAAGTTGTCAGCGGCGGCGACGGCGCCTTGGACGGCGTTCAGTACGGCGGTCGGGCCCGGGACGGCTCGGAGGGCCGCCGCGGCAGACCCGGCACCCTCGTACCGACGCAGTCCCCGCCCCAGCGGGAGGACTCCGGCCCGCTGCCGACCGGCGTCACCCTCCGGGTGAGCGACAACGGGCCGGGCATTCCGCCCGAGCGCCGCGAGGCGGTCTTCGCCGAGGGCTGGTCCACCAAGGAGCCTCCGGCGCACGGAAAACGCGGCCTCGGCCTGGCGCTGGTGCGGCGGCTGGCCGAACGGCACGGGGGTACCGCCAAGGTCGGCGAAGGACCGGATGGTGGTGCGGAGTTCACCGTCACGCTTCCGGAGGCCCTTCATCCGGAGGATGTCCCGCCGCCGCTTACACCGCCCCACCGCCCGTGAGCCCGGTCAGCCCGGTAAGCCCGTGAGGAAGCGCGCCTCCGTCTCCGAGGCACGTCCACGGCGCCGTGACGTTCGCTGCGCTCCGAGCGCTTCGCCCCTTCACGTGACGCGACGGGAAAGGGACGAACGGCTCGGACGGGCGTACGGGAGGGGGCTACCGGCCGAGAGTGAACGCGGCGCGGTAGTACCTCAGACGTCGATGCGCGAGCGGTCCAGCGTGGCGGCGGAGGAGCTGATGAACTCCCTGCGCGGGGCCACCTCACTGCCCATGAGCAGATCGAACGCCTGCTCGGCTGCTTCCAGGTCGCTGATGTTGATCCGTCGCAGGGTCCGGTGGCGCGGATCCATGGTGGTCTCCGCGAGCTGGTCGGCGTCCATCTCGCCCAGGCCCTTGTAGCGCTGGATCGACTCCTTGTAGCGCACCTTCTTCTGCTCCAGCTCCAGCAGGGTCTGCCGCAGTTCGTTGTCCGAGTAGGTGTACAGGTATTTGTCCTGCCCCTTCTTGGGGTTGACCAGCTCGATCCTGTGCAGCGGCGGCACCGCCGAGAAGACCCGGCCCTGCTCGACCATGGGCCGCATGTAGCGCTGGAAGAGCGTGAGCAGGAGACAGCGGATGTGCGCGCCGTCGACATCCGCGTCGGCGAGGAAGATCACCTTGCCGTAGCGGGCCTGGTCGATGTCGAAGGTCCGCCCGGACCCGGCTCCTATGACCTGGATGATCGAACCGCACTCCGCGTTCTTGAGCATGTCGGAGACGGAGGACTTCTGGACGTTGAGGATCTTCCCGCGGATCGGCAGCAGCGCCTGGAATTCCGAGTTCCGCGCGACCTTGGCCGTGCCCAGCGCGGAGTCGCCCTCGACGATGAACAACTCGGTGCGGTCGATGTCGTCGGCCCGGCAGTCCGCGAGCTTGGCGGGCAGCGCCGAGGACTCCAGCGCGGTCTTCCTGCGCTGGGCCTCCTTGTGCTGACGGGCCGCGATCCGCGTACGCGCCGCCGCGACGACCTTCTCCAGCACCGAACGGGCCTGCGCCTTGGCGTCGCGCTTGGTGGACGTCAAGAACGCCTTCAGCTCCTTGGTGACGACCTGCGAGACGATCCGCGAGGCGGCCGAGGTGCCCAGCACCTCCTTGGTCTGCCCCTCGAACTGGGGTTCGGCCAGTCGTACCGTCACGACGGCGGTGAGGCCCTCCATCGCGTCGTCCTTGACGACATCATCGTCGGCGACCCGCAGAAGCTTCGTGGACCGCAGCGCCTCGTTGACGGTCTTGGTGACCGAACGCTCGAATCCGGACACATGAGTGCCGCCCTTGGGAGTGGCGATGATGTTCACGAACGACTTGAGTGTCGTGTCGTATCCGGTGCCCCAGCGCAGCGCGATGTCCACGCCCAGCTCGCGCTGCACCTCCGTGGGGATCATGTGGCCGACCTCGTCCAGGACGGGCACGGTCTCCTTGAACGTGCCCTGCCCCTGGAGCCGCACCACGTCGCAGACGGGCTTGTCGGGCGCGAGGTACTCACAGAACTCACTGATGCCGCCGTCGTAGCGGAACGTCTCCTCGGTGGCCCCCTCGCCATCCAGCCCGCGCTCGTCGCGCACGACCAGAGTCAGGCCGGGCACCAGGAAGGCCGTCTGCCGGGCACGCCCGTACAGCGTCTCCAAGGAGAGCTTGGCGTCCTTGAGGAAGATCTGCCGGTCGGCCCAGTACCGCACCCGGGTGCCGGTGCGGGTCTTGGGGACCTTCTTGCCCTTGAGGAGACCGGATGCCGGGTCGAAAGGCGCGTCCGGGCCCGACTCGGTGAAGATCCCGGGCACTCCGCGCCGGAAGCTGATGGTGTGCGTCCGGCCGTCGAGATCGACCTCGACGTCCAGGCGCGAGGAGAGCGCGTTGACGACGGAGGCGCCCACACCGTGCAGACCACCGGACGCCGCGTAGGCACCGCCACCGAACTTTCCGCCGGCGTGCAGCTTGGTCATCACGACCTCGACACCCGAGAGCCCGGTCTTGGGCTCGACATCGACCGGAATGCCACGGCCGTTGTCACTGACAGCGACGGAACCGTCCTCGTGGAGGGTGACCTCGATGCGGTCGCAGTAGCCGCCCAGCGCCTCGTCGACCGAGTTGTCGATGATCTCCCACAGGCAGTGCAACAAGCCACGACTGTCCGTCGAGCCGATGTACATGCCCGGGCGCTTGCGTACCGCTTCCAGCCCTTCGAGGACAAGCAGGTGCCGCGCGGTGTAATTGGAGCCTCCGTCCCGGTCTGCCCCGGTCAGCAGTGCGGTGGACGGCACGGACATATCGGCGGTCACGCGGTTCGCTCCTCGCTGAATTCTGCTTGAGACGGCTGGAGTGCCGCGTCAGAGGGTACCGAGGCCCAGGACAGCACGTGTCGCGCGACCCAGGCGACGGATCAGGAGATCCGCCATGCTAGCCCATTTTCGATATCCTGTTCGATAACACGTCCGGGTGACACACACATCACGTTCCCTTCGAGGCATGAACCATTTAGGCTCCGGGCACGTCCTCCAGAACGAAGGGCCTGAAGCAGCCCGGAGGCGGACAACAGCACAGCGTCACCGAGAAGGACCTGCCAGCGCCACTGGCAGGGTTCAGCCACCACGAACACCGCGAAAAGCTCAACAACAGACTGACCGATCAATCCCTGCAATACGGCCCATTCGCCGCCACCGGCAACATCCCGGCCTCCCGGACAGTTCGATCTCCGGGAATTAAGGCCAGAGCGGGAACGTTTTCGGCCTGGTTGGATGTTGACCCTGGTACGACAGCTCGTCGAGCTAGAGAAGAGGCGACGTGACTACAGTTCTGACCCCCGCGACCCCGCTGACGGCCGCCGACCGCTGTGACCGCTGCAATGCACAGGCGTACCTGCGCGTTGTTCTGGTGAGTGGCGGAGAGCTGCTGTTCTGCGCCCACCACGGCCGCAAGTTCGAGCCGGAGCTCAAGAAGATCGCCGCGGAGATACAGGACGAGACGGAGAAGCTCACCGCGGCTCCTGTGACCACCGGCGACGACGAACGCTGACGCGTTGATCTGACGCCCCTCGCGTACGCATCCGACGAGCTCACTCCGGCACAGGCCGGCAAGGCGGGCGGTTCCCCGGGCATCCGGGAAACCGCCCGCCCTCGTCGTCTAGTGCCCAGCCTTCGATGGCCACCGCCCCGCACCCACCCACGGGCCGGGCTTGAGCCCCATGGGGACCCCGCGATCCGCCGACAGAGCGCCCAGTGGGCCTCTCGGCGGCACCCACTGCCCGTCAGTCTCAGAGGGACCTGACCACCGAATCGACCGCTGAGATGCGCGTATAGACCCCTGGACGGCCCCGCTCCCCGCAGCCCACGCCCCAGGAAACGAGGCCCACCAGCTTCTTCTGGGCGATCAGCGGGCCGCCGCTGTCGCCCTGGCAGGCGTCGTGGCCGCCACTCTCCACCCCCGCGCAGAGCATGGTTCCCGGGTCATAGGTGCCCTCCTGGGAATTGCCCGGGTAGGCGCGCTGACAGGAGGAGTCGGCCAGCACGCTCACGTGGGCGGCCCGCAGCGAGGTCGCGTACGAGCCGCCGCCCGTGGTGTCCCCCCAGCCGTAGACGGACCCCGGAGTGCCGGGCCTGTAAACGGGGTCACCCTTGGCCGCCATTGGGATGACGGAACCCTCCGGCACGGCGGAGGAAAGCCGCAGTACGGCGATGTCACCCTTGTTGCTGGCGCTGTCGTAGTCCGGGTTGACCTTTGTGGACGCGACCGCGATCTCCTTGCCCGTCTGGCCCGTGAGGTCACCTCGCCCCGTGATGACCTTCAGATCACCCACCTGACCGGGCTCGGCCCCCAGCACCTCCTTGCTGAGGCAGTGCGCCGCCGTGACCGCCGTACGGGGCCCCACGATCGCTCCCCCGCAGAACTGGCCCGAGCGCTCTGACCCGAACCGGGCACGGCTGGAGAGCGCCACCACCCAGGGGTGGCTCTCGGCACGCACGGGGTAGCCGCCGATGACGGCGCGGTCCGGGTCCTGGTCATGCGCGGCGGCCTGCGGCACCAGCGGGACGAGCAGGGTCACTATCAGTGCCGTCACCATGACGGACACATGGCTTCCCAGGTTCTTCGGGATTCGGGCGGCGCGTGTTCGCTCACAGCGCATCAGTCGCATGGGACCGACCTCCTGACCGTACGGAACTACGTGACTACCCAGGGTGTTCCGGGTCCACGCTCGCCGCATCCCGGGCCCCGGATGCGCACCCTGTCGTCCGCACGCAGCACGAAGGGCGGTGACACCCCGCAGTGCGGGGTGTCACCGGCCTTCGTCATCGGCTCTGCACGGGCCTTCCCCGGCTTCGCTCTCGCTCGTTCGCCGCCTGTCGCGCCCCCCTTGCGCGCTCGCGTTCAGGCTCAGTCGAGGTAGTCCCGCAGGACCTGCGAGCGTGAGGGGTGGCGCAGCTTCGACATCGTCTTCGATTCGATCTGACGGATGCGCTCACGCGTCACGCCGTAGACCTTGCCGATCTCGTCCAGCGTCTTGGGCTGACCGTCGGTCAGGCCGAAGCGCATCGAGACGACGCCCGCCTCGCGCTCACTGAGCGTGTCGAGGACGGAGTGGAGCTGCTCCTGGAGGAGCGTGAAGCTGACGGCGTCCGCCGGGACGACCGCTTCCGAGTCCTCGATCAGGTCGCCGAACTCACTGTCGCCGTCCTCACCGAGCGGGGTGTGCAGCGAGATCGGCTCGCGGCCGTATTTCTGGACCTCGACGACCTTCTCGGGCGTCATGTCCAGCTCCTTGGCCAGCTCCTCCGGGGTGGGCTCGCGGCCCAGGTCCTGGAGCATCTGACGCTGCACACGCGCGAGCTTGTTGATGACCTCGACCATGTGCACCGGGATACGGATAGTGCGGGCCTGGTCTGCCATCGCGCGGGTGATGGCCTGACGGATCCACCACGTGGCGTACGTCGAGAACTTGTAGCCCTTGGTGTAGTCGAACTTCTCGACGGCGCGGATCAGACCGAGGTTGCCCTCCTGGATGAGGTCCAGGAACAGCATGCCGCGCCCCGTGTAGCGCTTGGCCAGGGAGACCACGAGGCGGAGGTTGGCCTCCAGCAGGTGGTTCTTGGCCCGTCGGCCGTCCTCGGCGATGATCTCCAGCTCCCGCTGGAGCTTCGGCGCGAGCTTGTCGGCAGCGGCCAGCTTGTCCTCGGCGAAGAGCCCCGCCTCGATCCGCTTGGCGAGCTCGACTTCCTGCTCGGCGTTGAGGAGCGGGACCTTGCCGATCTGCTTGAGGTAGTCCTTGACCGGGTCGGCCGTCGCACCGGCGGCGGCCACCTGCTGCGCCGGGGCGTCGTCCTCGTCGTCGTCGGAGAGAACGAAACCCTCGTTCTCATTCTTGACCTCGGCGGTAGGACCGTCCTCGGCGCCGGGCTTGCCCGACGGCTTGCCCGGAACCTCCTCCGCCATTTCCTCGTCGCCCTCAAGGAGTTCGTCGACGACGGACTTCTTGGCTGCGGCCTTCTTGGGAGCCGCGGTCTTCTTGGCCACGGCTTTCTTCGCCGCGGGCTTCTTGGCGGCGGCCTTCTTGGCCGCGGGCTTCGACGGATCGCCCGCGGATCCGGTACCCGCGATGGGGTCGTCCGCCCCCGCGGTCACGGCCGGGGCGGGAGCGGCGCTCGCCGGGGTGGCCTTCTTGGGAGCAGTGGGCTTGGCGGCGACCGTCTTGGTGGCGGTGCGCTTGGCCGGGGTCTTCGCTGCGACGCTCTTACGGGTGCGTTTGGGGGCCTCCGCGGCACTCACCATCAGCGTCACACCCTCCTCGTCGAGGATCTGGTTGAGGCTGCGCAGAACGTTCTTCCACTGGGTTGGCGGAATCTGGTCAGCCTCAAAGGCCCGACGCACGTCATCGCCGGCGATCTGCCCCTCAGCCTTCCCCCGCTCGATGAGCGCCATCACGGACTCGGACTCGGCGATCTCCGCAGGGAGAGTACGGGATGTGCTGGCCGACACGAACAACCTCTCGGAACGATGGAAACGGCGGACCACCGGTGGGGATGAACCGGCGGCGCGGGCGGAGCAGTGAAGAAACAACGACTTGGACAAAAGCCCCGGATGGAGCGTCCATATTCCTTCCTCGGCTGTCACCTCTTGAGTCATCGCGCTGCAACGCGAAGCGTTACGCCCAATTCACGTGGCCCGAGTCACACCGTGTACCTGCCCATACGCGGGCGAAACCGGGTGAAACGACCTGACGTGGTGCGCAAGGGCGGTCTCCGCCACCCCGCGCGTACGGCCGTGCCACCGGGTTCCGGTGGCACGGCCGTACGTACCGGGGCCGGTCCTGGGAAGAGCGAGGCCGCGGGCGCCCGGCCCTCCCCGCAGTGGAAGTCACGGGGAACATCGCCGGGAGGAGAGGCCGCCGGAAAGGCGCAGAGGATCCGGGAGGGCGGGAGTGGCCTCACAGAGACGGTGCGGCAGACCCTTGACCCGAAGCCGTCACTTCCACAGGACTCGCCGAACCCGGATCTGGTCTTGCGGCGCCACGCGAGCCGTCGGGACTTGCAGGTCCGTCGGAGCCGACGGGCCCACCGAGGTGGACCGAGTCGGGTCCCGGCGGCGTCGCGGCGCCTGAGATGCCGCGTGGTCGTGCACATGCTTGCGGTAGTGCTGCGGACAGTTGTGCTGTTGTGCTGTTGCGCTGTTGTGCTGCGGACTGGGCCAGTAGCGCTGGGTCGCGCCACCGGCACGGAGCGAAGCCGGCTGACCGGCTTCTCACAGGTTCCGGCACTCGGCCACGCCCGCGAAGACGGCTGGTGCTCGCCGCTCGCCCGCCCCGCCGTCAGTGCTCGCGCGGAGCCGGCACCACGTGGTCGGCACCCCCGGGCGCGGCGGTACCCGACTGCGGCGGCTGACTCGCCCCCGAGGAAACGGCGTGTCCCGCGGGGCCGGCTTGCGCCGGCTGTCCGGCCGGAGCGGGCTGCCCCGGCGCCGACTGCGCGCTTTGTCCTGCCGCGACCGGCTCGGTGTGCGCGCCGAGCAGTTGCCGCATCGCGGCCTCCGCGACGGCGGCCTCGCCGGAGACCAGGGCCTCGACGACCCGGTGGTGATGGGCGACGGACGTCTCGTTCGGCCGCTCGCACCCGGTGGCGGGGCCCCCGGAGACCTGAAGGGCGGAGGAGACGATCCCGGAGAGGTGCTCCAGCATCCGGTTGCCGGCAGCCTGAAGGATCAGACCATGGAACTCGGCGTCGGCACGGGAGAAGGTGAGCCCGTCTCCCTGCGCGAGTGCGTGGCCCATGATCTCGACCATGTCGGCCAGCCGCTGCTGAACATCCTCACGGCTCTGACCGGCGGCGAGGCGGGCGGCCAGCGGTTCGATGGTCCAGCGCAGCTCGCACAGCTCGCGCCGCTGGCCCTCGCGCTGAGGACCGAAGGCCCGCCATTCGATGATGTCGGGGTCCAGCAGATTCCAGTCACTGACAGGTCGGACCCGGGTGCCCACATTGGGCCGCGCGCTGACGAGGCCCTTCGCTTCAAGGACCCGGAGGGACTCGCGCACGACCGTACGCGAGACCTCGAAGCGCTGGCCGATCTCCTCCGGGACGAGCGGGCGGTCGGCCCCCAGGTCCCCCGAGACGATCATCTGGCCGAGCTGCTGGACGAGTTGGCCGTGCAGACCACGGCCACGGCTACCGGTCGCACGCCGGCCCACACGATTCATGTCAGCCTCAGAACCCTCCCACGCCGAGGCGTTGGTGGTGGTACGCGCCGTTCCCGTGGATTCGGCGTACGCGTAGCGGTCCAGCTCACCCGGGCCAACGAGGCCGGTGTCGACGGGGCGAGCCGCGGTCATCATGGAGTGCGCAAGGGTAGTCACGACCATTTGTGTCGGCGGGGCTTGAGACGGCCTTGAGGGCTATGGTGAAAAGCACACGAAAGGGTGATCGCTGACTTTCGCACAATTGACGCCTTATCGGAATGGGTGGACGGCGTCGTCGGTGGTCAGCGGCATCACGGACGTCTGAGGCCCGGTTGCCGCTGGACGCCGACGAACATCTGACGGAATTCGGTGAACTCGGGAACGATTGCCTCTCACCCGTGAGCTTCCGTGGGGCCCGGGGAGCGCGCCCGCGTGGGAGAGCGGGGCCTGCTCCGCTCCTGAACCACACCCGCCCGGGATGATGGGGTTATCTGTGTCTTGGACGCCCGCGCAAAGAGGTGAGGGCGTAGGCGCAGAGAAGGACCGTCAGCGACAACGCCAACGCCCGACCCACCGGCTGGGCCCCGATGCGCAGCACGACCGTGAACCACTGCTCCGCCCCCGGAGGCCATGGAACCAGCATCGTCGACCGCAGCCGCTCGGGCAGTCCTTCGAGGGACTGAGCGCCGGGACCACCCAGCCACTTGCGCACCAGCGGTGCCACAAGCAGGGGAACGGCGACAACAGCCGCTGTCCCAACGATCGTTGACCGGGAGACTCCCGCCGCCAGCACACCCGCCCACGCACAGCCGATGCTCAACATCAGTACGAGCGCGACCTGCGCACCGATGGAGAGACCTGCCGCTCCGGCCCCGGCCGGCCCGACCGGGACCAAGAGACTGGAGAGGTCGAAGGTGCCGGCGGGGAACGTCAGAGCGCCGCTGTCCATGCCGTACAGCAAGGTGAGTGCTGCTCCGTTGACCAGCGCTGTGACCAGGCACAGCGCTACGGCCGTGCCCGCCGAGACCAGCAGCTTGGCCCCCAACAGCCCCAGACGCCTGGGTACCGGCACATGAGCGGGAACAAGTGCCGGATATCTGAACTCCTGGCCGAATGCCAGGGCCCCCAGCAGCCCCGCCGCGAGCGCCGCGGGCGGCACGAGGAACGGTGAGCCCGGAGGCCAGCCGGTCAGCAGCTTCATTGCCGGGGACAGACCTGCCACGTGCTCGTCTGTAGCGTCTCCGCCGGCACGCGCAACGACCACGGCGACTGCGAGTGCCGACAGCAGCGCCAGTCCCAGCACCACCCACGGCGTCCGCACCCCGAACAGTCGCCGCAGTTCATACCGCACCGGCGCCACCGGCCCCGACCTGCGGGCCACGGGCAGACGAGGCGGCAGTTCCACCGAGACACCGCGCCCTTCCGAGCGAACTCCTGGATGCGCGGAAGGCGTAGGGGCGGGAGGCGTGGCCGAGTGTGCGGGGGCTGCTGGCGTGGCGTCGGCAGGGGCGAGGTGGGAGGACACAGGAGTGGAGGGGTTCAAAGTGGCTGGCTCTGCCCCGTTCGGAGAGACCGAAGAGACCGAGGAGACCGAGGCCTGCGTCTGGGGTGTGGTCGGGGCCGGGGCTGTTGGAGTGGCTGAAGAGTTCGAAGTAGGGGGAGCTGTCGGAACGGTCGAAGACGGAGGTGGTGAGGACGGTGCTGTGGAGGTAGATGAGGATGTGAGCGCGGACCCGAAAGCACTGGGGGCATCAAGGGCCTCCGGAGGAGCAGAATCTGCGCCGTCTCCCAAGAGGGGAGAACCAGATGGATTCAGGCCAGCCGAGATCTCCAAGGCGATCGGGCCCTGGGGAGCAGCCGCCGGGGAAGTGACCGAGGCCGCAGAAGTTTTCGGCTCCCGGCCCTCTGCGCCCCGCGCCGCGGCGGACACCCGCACCAGCGCCTCTTCCGCGTCGCCTCGGAACCCCTCCGACTCCGGCTCGCTCAACCGCTCGTCGGGATGCGGCGTCACTTCGGGCCGGACCTCTCTCCCCTGCGTCTCGGCGTTCACATCCGCCGCCTCGGCCCCACGGCGGCGACCGTCGCCCCCGCTGTGCCCGCCACCCCCAGCGCAACTTGAGCCCTGGGGCGGTTCGCCGCTGACGAGGTTGCTGATCCCCATCCCCGTGACGGTCTCGGCATCCGCCCTGACCTCGGTCTCGCCGCCGCACGCGCGACGCGACGTTCCAGGCGCGGGTACCGAAGCGTGCCCTGTCGAAGGCCCCGGTCCTCCCGCGCTCCGGCTCTCGGCCGGAGGCTCGGCCTGAGAACGGGGCTGAGGATCGGCCTCGGGCTGAAGCATCGGCCGGGACCCGACCTCACTCGTACTCGCAACCGCCGTCGCAAGCGTAAGGCTGCCCCCGGAATCGGTATCGACTTCCACCTCGCAGTCGATACGCGCGGCCTCAACCAGCATCGCGCCACCGCCCTCACCGCTCGCCTCCGGCCCCCGGGGCCCATCGCTCTCCATCTCCGTGGGCAAGTCGTGCGTCCGAACCGCCGTCACTTCGCCGGGCGCCCGCCCGTCAGCCCTCGCCAACGGTCCGGGGTGGTGGCTGTCCCCGGCATCGCCGATCTCCTCTGCCAACTGGTGCACAAGGATGCCGTGCCGAAATGCCGACTCCCCCACTGCCGCGCAATTGCTCCCATACACCGAAACCCTGCTCCCCCCGTCACACACCACTTCAACAACCCCGCGCCCCCTCTGGGAACGCTCGGCGCCGCGCGCCTCCTGAGTCAGCACCGCCGCGAACCGCTCGGCGTGCGGCGTCCGCACCGCCACCCGAGGACGCAGCCGCGTCCTTGAAAAGTCCTCGGCGTCCTGGTCCGCCACCAGCCTGCCGCTGTCGACCGAGACGACCCGGTCAGCGATCCGCGCCGCTTCCTTCGGATCCCGAGAGGTGGTGAGCACCAGCCCGCCCTGCTCGGCGTAACCACGCAGCAGCCCGTTCAGCCAACTCGCCTCCCGGGGGGACAACCCCCGCGCCGGCTCGTCCAGCACCAGCGTGTGCGGATCGCCCAACAGCGCGGCAGCCATTCCCAGCCTGCGGTCCATCCCCAGCGAAAAATCCCCCAGCCGATGGTGGGCAAGGCCGCTGAGTCCCACCACGTCCAGCACATCGTCCGCCCGGTCCAACGGCACTCCCGCCACCGCCGTCAGCATCCGCAGGTGACTCCGCGCCGTGCGAGCCGGATGCCCTGGAACGTCTCCGAGCAGCACTCCGATTTCCCTGGCCGGATGGGGAATCCGGTGCACTGAGCGTCCTCTGAACAGCGCAACGCCTCGCCCCGGGACGAGTTGCAGCATCAGCCGCAGCGCCTCGCTCTTACCCGAACCAGCCGGTCCCAACAGCACAGTGACCTTGCCAGAGCACGCCTCGAAGGTGAGGTCGTCTACACACGGCAGTCGCTTGCGCCGGGGCGTACTGGTGAGGCCGATGGCCTGAATCATCACTTCTCCCGCAGAACGCGTGGCGGACGCACCTCTGCAAGATAACGCGACATTTCCGACTTTCAGGGCAACCCGCTCGACGGGCGCTCCTGACGGATCGTGCTCCCGTCCCAGGGCGTGTCCAGGTCAGACCTCTGGCCGCAGCATCGGGGGATTCAGCAACGTCGCCCCGCCCGCCCTGAACAACTGTGCGGGCCGCCCTCCTTGACGGGTCGTCGTTCCGCCGGTCGGCACCAGGAATCCCGGGGTACCCGTCACCTTCCGGTGGAAGTTCCGCGGGTCGAGCGCCACTCCCCACACCGCTTCATAGACTCTGCGCAGCTCGCCCACAGTGAACTCGGGAGGGCAGAAGGCAGTGGCGAGTGAGGAGTATTCGATCTTCGATCGTGCCCGCTCCACACCATCCCGCAAGATCTCACCATGATCGAATGCCAGTGATTCCTGCTGCTCCGTACCGTCCCACTCCGCGCCGCTATCGGTCCCGGAGAGACTGCCGACCGGCGCCCATCGGGCGCTGCGCGCATCGCCGCCCGGGGTGGGCGAGGGCAGGTCGGGGGCGAGCACGAGATGGGCGACGCTGACGACCCGCATCCGCGGGTCCCGCCGTGGTGCCCCGTAGGTGGCGAGCTGTTCAAGGTGTGCGCCCGCGTTCTGGCCCCCGGATACGTGTGGCCGCAGCCCTGTTTCCTCCGTGAGCTCACGCGCCGCAGCGGCTTCGAGATCCTCGTCGCCCCGGACGAAGCCACCCGGCAGCGCCCAGCGCCCCTGGAAAGGGGGTCCGCCGCGGCGGACCACCAAGGCGCACAGTGCGTGTTTGCGCACGGTGAGCACCACGAGGTCGACGGTGACGGCAAAGGGCGGGTAGGCCGACGGGTCGTAGGGCATGACGTGATCATAGTCGTCTCCCTGACGATAAACAGTCCGTTCTCCAGCATCGGTCCACCTCCTTCTCTCACCCCGTACACCGCTCCCCCACCCGTTCGAAACCTCGCCTCAGCTGCTCAGATGGAGGCGCTCCGCTGCCTCCTCGACCACCGCCATACCGGCTCGGCTGATTCGCACCGCGAACGGCTCTTCCGCCACCCTCAGCCCGCTCAGCCTGAGCGCTCCCAGAGGAGCCGACTCCACCGGCCGGACGGCCACTGTTCCGGCCGGAGCGTCGGGCCTGACCCCGGCGAGCGCGGTGAGCAGCTGCACAGCGCCGGCCGCAGCGACAGCCGAGGGCCGACACGCCGCCGGGTGCGGGAGCGGCGCGCTGCCTTCGGTGCGCTGCTCTGCCGCGTACATCTCCGGCAGCCGGTATCCGAATCTCTCCGCCGCGTCCACGACCCCACGGAGCAATGAGCACGCCTCCCTTTCGTATCCGGCGGCGAGCAATCCCGTCACCGCTGTGGCCGTCTCCTGGATCCGCACCGCTCCGGTGCGATGGCCAAGCGGGTTGTGCCCGTCTTCGCCGTCGCCGAGGCTCCGCAGTCCCCATCCGGAATCCATCTGGGGGCCGTTGAGGAGCCTGCCGAGCTGCTCCGTGCGTACTGGGTCGAGCATGCCCGGAGCCATTTGTCCCTTCGGGGAAAGCCCCGTATCCAGTAGCTCGACGGCAGCCGAGCCCAGGTGGCTGTCGCGGGCCCCCGTGGGTGACAGCAGGGCCAGCGGCCGACCGCCTCCGGGGGCATCGCACCAGAACACCCCTGCGAAGTCCGTTCGCAACTCCGCTGCCCAGTCGCGCAGTTCGGCCCCGCCCTCCTTGCCGCAGGCATCCAGCAGCTCTGCACCCAGCACCGCCGCGCGGTGGGCCTGCGCCTGGACTTCGCAGCGGTAAGGACCGTGCGGAGCCGGATCGGGAAGGAAGGGCCCGCCTTCGGATGCCTTCAGCATCCACCGCAGACAGCTTTCGGCCGACGACAGGAGCCCTTCGACGTCGCGCTCCGGCAGCCCCCAGTACCGTGCCTCCGCCAGCACTGTGGGCAGTAGCAGCGTGGCCTCGATCCCAGTGCACCTGGGCGCGGCTCCGGGGCCTGCGTGACGAAGCGTCCCGGGAATCTTTCCGTTGTCCGAACCTCGGCCTGTGTGCTGACTCCGTGCGAGAGTGCGCATTGTCCCTGCGGCCAGCGCCGTGCCCAGGGGGAGCAGCATCCGGGCAGCGCGCAGAGACTCGGCCGGGGCGAGGGAACAGCGCCACGGCATTCCCGCCGCCAAGAACAGGTCGGATGGGCTCTCGGGGGCCCGGAGCAACAGAGCCCCGAGATCGTCGAGGGAGGTTTTCAGCAGCCGGTGGACCCTGGGATCATCGCCCTCCGCACGAAAGCCTTCCCAGAGGGGAGGACCGACCGCGTGCATCCCCTTTGCACTGGCCTCCGCCCGCAGCCTTCCGCTGTGGAGGCGGACTCCGGACTTGTGCTCGGGCTCATACAGTTTGATGCCGAGAACGAGGCACCGGCTCTCGCCGGGGTCCAATTGCCACTCCCACTGGAGAACTCCCGCCGATGCCCAGGCGGTGTCGGGGCCGGGGTGAGCGGTAACGGTGACGTGCACCCCCTGATCGCTCCAGCGCAGCCCGTTCCCATGGACGGTCGGTGTCAGTGCGACGCCTGATGCGCCGGCCGCGACTGTCCCCAGCTGTGCGAGATCGGTGCCCAGACGCAGCTCCAGCGGGATATGGAGGGGGCGTGTGGCGCAACTGCGCACGGTGATCCGCTCGGTGCCGTCGGCCGACCGAAGCCGTTCGACCATGATCTGAGGATCCGGTCCGTTGTCGGACGGAGTGCGTGCTGCGGCGAGGAAACGCGCCTGCCGCGCGTTCACCATACGTCCCTGAAGCGGCACCGGTTCCTGGCCCGACAGACGAAGCTGGCAACTGGCCAGCACCCGCCTTCCCCTGTCGTAGAAGCCGTCGAGCCCTTCTCCGCGCAACTGGCCATGTTCTGGAGAGATCGCCAGCGCGGGGGCGGCGGCGCAGATGAGGGAGGAGTGCACCGTCCTGTGCTCCGCAGGACGTCCGGCCGGGGCTCCTGGGTGTGTCCGCTTCGGCGCAGCGCGATCAGGTGCCCGTGTTGACGCCGTGGCGGGCCGGGATGATGCCGTCGGTTCCGTGCCCATGGACATGCGTGTTCCTCCGCTTCCTTTTCTCGGCGGACCGGATAGGGCCGGGACAACAGGGGTACGGGTGCGCTCCGTCCGCCACTCAAATGAACGGCGGGTGGCCTTGAGGGTCACGGGGCACTGCCCTTGGAGGCGTCGGACTGCTCGCCTTCGTCGTCGGACGCGCGCCGCTCCCGATCAGCGCGCAGAAAGCGGCGGATCAGCTCGGGGTCGAGCCCTTCGTTGCATGCCTGGTTGAGGAGTTGCGCGAAGAGGTAGTCCGGATCGGTGCGCAGGGCGAGCCCCAGGGCTACCCGGGCTGTGGGCCCGTCCCCTCCCGACCAGGCGACCCAGCCGGTCAGGGTGAGCAAGGCGGCTGCGTGTTCGGTGTACGGCCCGACGCAGCGACGGGAAAGAGCCCGCCAGAGTCGAAGGGCCGGGCCCACTTCCATGCCTTCCATCCACTCCGCCGCCTGATCACGCGTCCTACGGTCCTGGAGGCCGAGGATCACGGCGGCGGCCTCCTCATGACTGAGCAGTCCGTCATCGTGCGCGTCGGCGACTGTGTGGGTCCCCGCTTTCTTCGGTACGGAATGGTTGAGGCGCTCCATCAGGTGCCCGACAAGCGCCAGGGTGTCGCTGCACACCCGCTGACGCCCTTCGACGGTGAGCATGCGCTGGGTCAGCTCCGCGCTCACGGCATCGAGCACCCGCTCCTGCTCTTCCGCGAACGGCGGCCCGAGGGGAGTCAAGCGACTCTCCATGTCGCGAAGGGAGCCGTGCACCTGCACGCCGGCGTAGGTCGCCGCAGCGGCCATCGCCGAGGTGCCGGGCTCCGCCAATGGCATACCTTCGGGCACACAGCAGCGGGGGTCTGGGCAGCAGTAGGAGAAATAGCGTCCGCCAGAGAGGCACAGAGCCTCGTAGACAGGCATGTCCAGTTCACCGCACGCGGTGCGCAAGCGCTGCACGAGAGGCTTCAGCCGCTCCATGACCTCTTTGCCACTGCTGCCTTCGCCCGGCTCCTGGCAGAGGAAGAGGATGGCGCCGTCTGGACTCGCACCGCGCGCCCGCGAGCTGGCGTCCAGGCATTCGGCCACCTGCGGTGCCAGCGCCATCCTCTCGTCTTCGGTTTCGGGAATCCCGATCCGGAGGCGACCGCCGAAGCGGCCCCGCGGCCCGTGGAGAGCCACGGCGACGATGGAGTCGTCGGGGTAGAAGCCGAGGAGATACGGCAGCGCGTCAGCGAGCTCGGCCGGCCCCCGCAGGGAGATGTCGGCTACGTCACTCCCGGATGAGGGAGTCCCGGCGCTCCTGTCCGTGAACTCGTCCTCATCAGGGCGTGTCTGTCGTCGGTCGCCTCCCGTGTGCGGGAGGTGCGGTTCGTTGCCATGGGAATCGCGGTCGTGGTGAGTCATGTCTCGACGGTGACGCGCATCGTGAAATGGCTCCGCGAGTTGTACACAGGAGAGCATCGGTAATCTGCTCTTCATACGAATCCCGGGTTTTCCACAAGCCAGGTTCGTCCATAACCGGTGCCATCGGGTTGCATAGATGCATGAACACAGAGCTGCGCCGAGAGGCCGATGCCGTGCTGGCGGATCTCGTCGGCGATCGTGAGACGCCAGCACGGCTGCGCACCGATCAGTGGCGAGCCATCGAAGCCCTCGTCGCGGAGCAGCGGCGGGCTCTTGTCGTCCAGCGGACGGGCTGGGGGAAGTCGGCCGTGTATTTCGTGGCGACCGCCCTGCTGCGCAAGCGCGGTGCCGGACCGACTGTCATTGTCTCCCCGCTGCTGGCGCTGATGCGCAACCAGGTCGAGGCCGCCGCTCGGGCCGGGATTCACGCCCGCACCATCAATTCCTCCAACCCGGAAGACTGGGGCACGATCCGGGCGGAAGTCGCCGCAGGAGATGTGGACGTCCTGTTGGTCAGTCCCGAGCGCCTCAACAACCCGGACTTCCGCGACCAGGTACTCCCCCAGCTGACCGCCTCCACCGGTCTGCTTGTCGTCGATGAGGCGCACTGCATCTCCGACTGGGGTCATGACTTCCGCCCCGACTATCGCCGGCTCCGTACGATGCTCGCGGAGCTGCCCCCTGGTGTGCCGGTGCTCGCGACCACTGCGACAGCAAATGCCCGGGTCACGGCCGATGTGGCTGAGCAGCTCGGCACCGGCAAGGGTGCCGCCAGCGGCCACGCGGAGAAGGCAACGGGCGTGGCTCCGGCTCTGGTCCTCCGCGGCCCGCTGGACCGAGAGAGCCTGAGTCTGAACGTGCTCCGCCTTCCGGATGCCTCCCACCGTCTCGCCTGGCTCGGAGAACATCTCAAGGAACTGCCGGGCTCCGGCATCATCTACACGCTCACCGTGGCGGCGGCCGAGGAGGTCACCGCCTTCCTCCGCCAATGCGGTCATGAGGTGGCCTCGTACACCGGCAAGACGGAGAACGCGGAGCGGGAGGCCGCTGAGGCCGACCTTCTGGCCAACCGTGTGAAGGCGCTGGTGGCCACCTCGGCTCTGGGCATGGGTTTCGACAAGCCTGACCTCGGCTTTGTCGTCCACCTTGGTTCGCCCTCCTCGCCCATCGCCTACTACCAACAGGTGGGGCGCGCGGGCCGCGGGGTGGACCACGCGGAGGTCCTCCTCCTGCCGGGCCAGGAAGATGAAGCGATCTGGAGGTATTTCGCATCGCTGGCCTTCCCTCCGGAGGAACAGGTACGCCGCACACTCGACGTGCTGGCTGCCTCCGAGCGGCCCATGTCCCTGCCCGCCCTGGAGCCGAGGGTGGAGCTTCGAAGGTCACGGCTGGAGGTGATGCTGAAGGTCCTGGATGTCGATGGTGCAGTACGACGCGTCAAGGGCGGCTGGACCGCGACAGGCAGTCCGTGGGAATACGACGCCGAACGGTACGAGTGGGTGGAGCGCCAGCGCCAGGCGGAGCAACGGGCGATGCGCGGCTACACCGAGACCACCGACTGCCGGATGGAGTACCTCCGGAGGGAACTCGACGACGAGGGGGCCGCGCCTTGTGGCCGGTGTGACAACTGTGCGGGCAGAAGGTTCACGGAGGAGGTGGACGAGTCCCTCGTCGTGGCGGCCCGGGGCGAGTTGCGCAGTCCTGGAGTCCGGGTGGAGCCACGGAAGATGTGGCCCACTGGCATGGAAGCCGTCGGTATGAACCTCAAAGGACGCATTCCGGAACAGCAGCAGGCCGGGACCGGCCGGGCCCTGGGCAGGCTCACCGATATCGGCTGGGGAAACAGGCTCCGCCCATTGCTCTCCGTAACCGGTGAGGATGGGCCCGTGCCCGACGATGTGCTCCAGGGAGCGGTGACCGTGCTCTCCGACTGGGCCAAGAACCCTGAAGGCTGGGCATCGGGGTCACCGGACGCACCCGAGCGGCCGGTCGGGATCGTGGCGATCGAGTCCCAGACAAGGCCACAACTGGTGCGGTCCTTTGCGGAACGGCTCGCGGACATCGGCAGGATGCCGCTCCTGGGCGCGCTGATCAGTGTGGATGAGTACGGCGTCAAAGGGGCGCCTCGCAGCAACGGCGCACAGCGGCTCAGGACGGTGCACGAGGCGTTGGCCCTACCGACGGAGCTGGCCGACTCCGTCGCAGCGATGGGCGGTCCGGTGCTGTTGGTGGACGACTTCACCGACACCGGATGGACCCTCACTGTCGCTGCCCGGCTGCTTCGCCAGGCCGGTGCGAAGGAGGTGTTGCCGCTGGTCCTGGCGGTTCAGAACTGACAGGCCGCCCAAGGAAGCAGAGGCAGAGAAGAGGAAACAAGGAACATAGCGGGAACAACGAAAGGAGACAGCCTCAGAAGGCCGCGTGATGCACCAATTTGTTCGTTGCCGCCTCCCTCCGGGGCCGCGAGAATTGGAGCGGTTTCAGGACGAAGGGAGGAATGTGACCTTCGGCTTTGCTCCGTCCCCTGGAAGCGATCCCGTCTCCCGGCTCGGTCGTATGCTCCAGCCGGCCGAGTGGGCCGCCGCCGGTATCCCGCTCCTGCGCGACCCCCGTGAAATCGTCACCGGACTCTATGAACGTCATCTCCCCCGCCCGTCCACCACCGTGATAGCGGTGCTGGGACCCGAGGAACGGCTCGTAGCCAGCGCGTCGTTCAGCCAACACCCGGCCCGCCCCGACGGCTGGGAGTACCGAAATGCCCTGCTCGGTCAGCTCCGGCAGGTCATCCCGCACGACCTTCGCCTCCGGGCCCCTGTCCGCACCGCGGTGCTCCTTTGCTGCCGGCTGGGCGAGCAAGGATGGACTGCTGTGGACGGTGCCTGGATGTGGGGCCTGCGCGACGCCTGCACCCTGCACGGGTTGCGCTGCGGGGCCTACATCACGCTGACAGCAACAGGGTGGCAGGTGCTCGGGGAGGGGCGGGGCGGGCGGCGTCCCTCGGCCGTGACGCTGCAGGAGCGCTCACCTTCCAAGGGACAGGCCGCCTCCGCCGACGGCGCGCATGCCCCTGCTCCACCGCCCCCGTCCTCAGCCCGGAGAACAAATGCGGTGACCAACGGGCGACAGGCAGCCTCGGCATCCAACCCGACCGGGACGCCTCGGAGTTCGCACCAGACCCCTGCGGCGCGAACTGGCGGCAATGACGCTGCCGCCAGACAGCATCCGCGTCCGGCAGCAGCGCTGTAGTGCTGTAGCACCCAAAAGCAGGCCCCGGCCGCCCCCGGGCCCGTGCTCCACAGGGCCGGGCGGCTGCCCGGCCCAGGTGGACCAGGGCTCAGAGCAGTGCGCGCAGGCGCTCAGGATCGCCACACACGATGAGCTGCTCGGTGGCCTTCTCCAGAGCGCCCGGCAGGGCAGCCGCAGCGTCGGAATCTGTTCCTCCGTTGACCGCGAGCAACACGATGGTGCGATGCGTGGTGCGGGCTATCGCGGAAGCGTGGGCGCAGAAGATGTCCTCTCCGTCGGCAAGTTGGCGCCAGTAGGCGTCCTCGCCGAAGGAGAGTTCGTGCTGTGCCCACGGATGCTGCTCCCCGGTCGTGAGGAGCAGGATCTCACCGGGGGCGCGGCCCTCGTCGAGGAGCTTGTCGACGGTCTCGTCGGCAATCTCCACGGCGGTGGCATCGGTCGCTGGGACCAGTTGGATCTGGGCCGCGGCGGGGGCCGTAGCGGCAGGCGTGCGCGGGGCCGGCGGGTTCCCCTGGCGAGGGGCGCCAGGGCGCCCGGGGGTGCTGGGGCCCTTGCTGTCCACGCGCGGAGGTGCGGGCCGCGGGGATGGCCGGGGGCCGGGTACGGGTGCTGCGGTGTGGGATGCCTGCGGAGTTCGGGCTGCTCCCGCTGCGTTGCGGGGGCCCGGGACGCTCTCGTAAATCTGTGGCTCCTCGGGAGTGAGAGGCATGAGGTGTTGTCTATCAAATGACTGAATGAGACGTGTCAGCGGGTACGGGATCCAGGAGGGAATTCCGGTGTGGCTCCAGTACGTCGTGACCGCCGCCCGGGTGGGGCCGGGTCAGAAGAGGCCGATCTGTTCTGTGGGCTCGCTCCGAGTGCGCTTGAGATGCTTCCAGCGGGTCAGTGCGTCCATGTAGGACCAGGACAGCCGGTGGTGCGGTGTGGGGCCGCACTCCTCCAAGGCTGCCTTGTGCACGGGCGAGGGGTATCCGGCGTTGTCCTGAAAAGCGAACTCCGCGTGCTCCGGGGCAAGTTCGGTCATGATCTCATCCCGGCGGACCTTGGCGATGACGGAGGCCGCGGCGACGGCGACGCAAGTCTGGTCGCCCTTGATGACCGTGCGGACCCGCCAGGGCGCTCCGAGATAGTCGTGTTTGCCGTCCAGGATGATGGCGTCGGGACGTTGCGGCAGGCCCTCCAGGGCGCGGACGGCGGCGAGCCGGAGGGCGGCGGTCATGCCGTGCTCGTCGATCTCCTGTGGAGAGGAGTGACCGAGAGAGTAGGCGGTGACCCAGTTGCTCAGCTCCGCCGCGAGCTCGCTGCGGCGTGGCTCGGGGATGAGCTTGGAGTCGGTCAGGGTGGGTGGCGGACGGCGCAGTCCTGTGATCGCGGCGCAGACCGTGACAGGCCCCGCCCAGGCTCCGCGGCCGACCTCGTCCACTCCAGCGATGATCTTCGCACCGGTGGTCGCGCGGAGCGATCGCTCGACGCGGTGGGTTGGGGGCTCGTACGGCATGGCATTAACAAGCGTATCCGCTGGGGATGCGGCGAGTTCAGCCGAGTCCGCCAAAGGGCGAGAAAGTTCGCCGGCGGTCGCGGGTGGAGGTCGGATGGTGACGGAGAGTTCACAAACGGGCCACCCGCTCCAGGCCCAAACTCCATGTCCAGACTCCATGCCAGACTTGTCCAGCGCCTGCTGCACGGTCTCGGGTTCGCGGCTGTCCCCGTGTCGGGCTCGACTTCCGGGGCCAACTTCCCGGCGGCTTCAGCTTCAGCTTGGGCTTCGGCTCTCGGGGTGCTCCCCGCTCTGGCCGTTCCGGCAAGCCCGGTGAACCCGGTGGAGCCTGTGAACCGGCGGCGGCTCGGTGCCGGCCATCCGCCCGGACAGCGGTCGGCGACAGTGCAGGTGGCGCCCGCGTGAGCCGTGAGCCGTGAGCCGTGACACCACAACGACATCAGGAGCCGGGCCACCGAAGAGACCGCTCACCAACTGACTCCGTTTGCCGCCCTGTTGGCGCTCAAGTCAGGCGTCGCCTCCCCGGCGCCACTCCCCCCGCCACGGCCCCGCGGCAATGACACGACACCGCAAGCAGCCCTGGCCACAACTGTCGGGGGCCGCCAGGGCTGACAGGACTGCCGCTCCCCGTGCCCCGTCCTTCACCGCCCTCGTCGAAGACACGGGTACCGGCGCGTGGCGTCACCGGTCCCCGTAGGGGCGGGGGGTCCGCCAGCGTTCGAAGGGACGGTCCAGGTGGTATCGCCCGCCTGGGCCCAGCAGGAGCGCGCGGGTCTCGCCGTTGTCCGGGTTGGAGAGGGACTCGAACTCCTCGACGGTCCAGTGGAACCACCGCATACAGAAGAGGCGCATGGTGAGTCCGTGCGTGACCAGCAGGACATTCGGCGGGTTGTCGGGGGCGTCGAAGCTGCGCCAGAGGCTCTCCAGGAAGGCCCCGACCCTGTCGTAGACGTCAGCGCCGGACTCGCCCTGGGCGAAGCGGTAGAAGAAGTGCCCGTAGGCGTCGCGGTATTTCTTCTGCTGGCGTACGTCTTCGCGCTCCTGCCAGTTGCCCCAGTCCTGCTCGCGCAGCCTGGGCTCCTCGCGGACGCGCAGCTTCGAGGTGTCGAGATCGAGTCCGGCGAGGGTCTCGCGAGTGCGGCGGTAGGGGGAGACATACGCGGAGACCCGTTCGGCCCCGAAGATCTCGCGCAGTCGCTTGCCGGTGTCCCCGGCCTGTCGCACACCGCGTTCGGTCAGGGCCAGTGCGTGATCAGGTACGCGTTCGTAAATGCTGTCGTCGGTGTTTCCCTCCGACTCTCCATGGCGCAGAAGGACGATACGACGGGGACGTGCCATGGTCACCACATTAGGTCAGACCGTCCAGCCCGGCTCCAGGTCGATCACGTCGCCGGTGACGTCGGTGATGTCGGCGCCTGTCTGTGCGCGCAGCGCCAGCCGCTCCACCCGTTCCGGCCGGTATTTTCCGTGCTCGGCGGCGGAATCCCACATCGACAGGACCAGAAACTCGTCCTCTGGGGCCGTCTGCGACTCGGAGCGGGGCCGCTCCCCGGAGCCGGACAGCGCTCCCGCACTCGCCTGGGGCCCGATGCGGGGCCGATTCTCGGTACGCGCCTGTGGCTGGTTCTCCAGATGTGCCTGTGCGAAGATCCCACGCAGCATGCCTGGCGATCCGGCCATCGCCGGATTCCACACCTTCTCCTGCATCAGGATGTAGTGCTCGGCACGGTCCGGCCGCACCCGGCAGTGGGCCACCCGCAGCAGATCCGCGTCGGTGAAAACGGGTCGGAAGCCGGTCTTCACATCGAAGCGGTATTCGAAGAGCCGCACCTGCGCGTTCTTGTAAGTGCCGACCTGCGAGGCGTGGAGCCGGTCGTGTGAGCGGGCCATGAACGAGTCGTAGAAGGCACGGCTGTCCCAGAAGCCGAAGAGGTGCACCACCCCGTCCCGAGTGCGGCTCCATCCACCGCCCTGACCCCGGAAGCCCGGCTCTCCGGGCAGTCCAGCCCACTTCCGCTGCGCCCGCGCGAATCCCGGACGGTCCACGACGGTGCAGCGCACCCACTTGACCAGCACCGCGCTATCGTACGGCCATCCTGGTGACACTCCGGTTCTCTCGCGGCCACGTACCCAGGGTCTTCACTCGACGGTGTTCCGGGGCCCCGCCCGGGTCAGCCGCCCCTACCCGTCCCCGCTGCCCCCTGGCGCATCCCCCGTCTCCCCTGTGTCCCAGCCTCCCGGCCGAGTCCACAGCGTCCGCGTGTCCATCCGACGAGCACACCGGGCGAGATTCGCACCCGCAACGTGCTTCCTCGGCCACTGCACACCACATGACAGGGACAGAAAGGGACAGAAAGAGGAGGGGGAGCCGGCCTCGACCGACTCCCCCTCCTCATGAGCTAGCCCTTTTCACGGGCAACAGCTTCTTCCGAAGGACCATGGCACCTCGCGAAAACCCTCGCTCCTCATGAAAACCCTGGCTCCTCGTGGAGAGCCCTGGTTTCTCACCGAAGGTCAGGCTCCTGCCGAAGCGCCGGCTCCGGCAACTGCCTAGCTGCAGCCGCTGGTCGAGCCGCAGCCCTCGCACAGGTAGCAGCTGCCGGCGCGCCGCATCTTGGTACCGCAGGAGAAGCACAGCGGAGCGTCGGCGTTGAGGCCGAGTTGCATCTCCATCAGCTCCGTGGAGTTGTGCGCTTCCCTGGGTGCGGGGGTCGCGGCCTCCGGTTCGGTGGCGGTCCGCTGGACATCCTTGGCGTCCTTGGCCTCCTCCTTCGGCAGGGCCAGCTCCGCCTTGGGCGCGGACTGGGCCAGGCCGTCGGCGTCGAAGTCGGCGTCGTCCGGTTCGTACGAGCCGGTCTCCAGGTGACGCTCGCGTTCGGCGGCGGAGTGGATGCCCAGGGCCGAACGGGTCTCGAACGGCAGGAAGTCCAGTGCCAGGCGGCGGAAGATGTAGTCGACGATCGACTGGGCCATCCGCACGTCCGAGTCGTCCGTCATTCCGGCCGGCTCGAAGCGCATGTTGGTGAACTTCGAGACGTATGTCTCCAGCGGCACGCCGTACTGGAGGCCGACGGAGACGGCGATGGAGAAGGCGTCCATCATGCCCGCGAGGGTCGAGCCCTGCTTGGACATCTTCAAGAAGACCTCACCCAGGCCGTCGTCCGGGTAGGAATTGGCCGTCATGTAGCCCTCGGCGCCGCCCACGGTGAAGGAGGTGGTGATGCCGGGGCGGCCCTTCGGGAGGCGGCGGCGGACCGGGCGGTACTCGATGACCTTCTCCGGCTCGGGCTGCTCCTCCTTCTTCTTCTCCTTGGCCTTGGCCGAAAGCGGCTGGCCGACCTTGCTGTTCTCGACATAGACGGCGAGCGCCTTGGTACCGAGCTTCCAGCCCTGGAGGTAGATCTCCTCGACGTCCTCGACCGTGCTGCTCGCGGGCATGTTCACGGTCTTGGAGATGGCGCCGGACAAGAACGGCTGGGCCGCCGCCATCATCCGGACGTGTCCCATCGGGGAGATGGAGCGCTCGCCCATGGCGCAGTCGAAGACCTCGTAGTGCTCCGGCTTGAGGCTGGGCGCGTCCACGACGTTGCCGTGCTCGGCGATGTGCTCGACGATCGCCTCGATCTGCTCCGGCTGGTATCCGAGGCGCTTGAGGGCCTTGGGCACCGTGTTGTTGACGATCTGCATCGAGCCGCCGCCGACGAGCTTCTTGAACTTGACCAGGGCGAGGTCGGGCTCGACGCCGGTGGTGTCGCAGTCCATCATCAGGCCGATGGTGCCGGTCGGGGCCAGCACGGACGCCTGTGCGTTGCGGAAGCCATTCTTCTTGCCGAGCCGCTGCACGTCCTGCCACGCCTCGGTGGCCGCGGCCCACACCGGAGTGTCGAGGTCGTCGACGCGAGTGGCGCTGTCGTTGGCGTCCCCGTGCTGCTGCATGACGCGCTTGTGCGCGTCGGCGTTACGGGCGTACCCCTCGTACGGGCCGACGACCGCGGCCAGCTCGGCCGAGCGCTTGTACGAGGTGCCGGTCATCAGGGAGGTGATGGCACCGGCCAGGCCCCGGCCGCCGTCGCTGTCGTAGGCGTGACCGGTCGCCATCAGCAGGGCACCGAGGTTGGCGTAGCCGATGCCCAGCTGGCGGAAGGCCCGCGTCGTCTCGCCGATCTTCTCTGTGGGGAAGTCAGCGAAGCAGATGGAGATGTCCATCGCGGTGATGACCAGCTCGGTGACCTTCGCGAAGCGCTCCGCGTCGAAGGACTGGTTGCCCTCGTCGTCGTCGCGCAGGAACTTCATGAGGTTGAGCGAGGCGAGATTGCACGAGGAGTTGTCCAGGTGCATGTATTCGCTGCACGGGTTGGAGGCGGTGATGCGGCCCGTCTCCGGCGAGGTGTGCCAGCGGTTGATGGTGTCGTCGTACTGGATGCCGGGGTCGGCGCAGACGTGGGCGGCCTCGGCCATCTTGCGGAAGAGGGACTTGGCGTCCACTTCCTCGACCGTCTCGCCCGTCATGCGCCCGCGCAGCGGGAACTTGGCGCCGGACTCGACGGCCTTCATGAACTCGTCGTTCACGCGCACCGAGTTATTGGCGTTCTGGTACTGGACGGAGGCGATGTCGTCGCCGCCCAGGTCCATGTCGAAGCCCGCGTCGCGCAGGGCGCGGATCTTCTCCTCCTCCTTCACCTTGGTCTCGATGAACGCCTCGACGTCGGGGTGATCGACGTCGAGGACGACCATCTTGGCCGCGCGGCGGGTGGCGCCGCCCGACTTGATCGTCCCGGCGCTGGCGTCGGCACCGCGCATGAAGGAGACCGGACCGGAGGCGTTGCCGCCGGAGGAGAGCAGTTCCTTGGAGGAGCGGATGCGGGAGAGGTTCAGACCGGCGCCCGAGCCCCCCTTGAAGATCATTCCCTCTTCCTTGTACCAGTCGAGAATCGACTCCATGGAGTCGTCCACGGACAGGATGAAACAGGCACTTACCTGCTGCGGCTGCTTCGTGCCGACGTTGAACCACACCGGGGAGTTGAACGCGAAGACCTGGTGCAGCACGGCGTAGGCCAGCTCATGCTCGAAGATCTCAGCGTCCTCGGGAGAGGCGAAGTAACCGTTCTCCTCACCCGAGGCCCGGTAGGTCTTCACCACGCGGTCGATCAGTTCCTTGAGGCTGCTCTCCCGCTGCGGGGTGCCCACGGCGCCCCGGAAGTACTTGCTCGTAACGATATTGACCGCGTTCACCGACCAGAAGTCGGGGAACTCGACGCCACGCTGCTCGAAGTTGATCGAGCCGTCGCGCCAATTGGTCATGACGACGTCGCGGCGCTCCCAGTTCACCTCGTCGTACGGATGCACGCCGGGAGTCGTGTGGATGCGCTCGATGCGCAGCCCCTTGTTCGCCTTGCTGCTGCCCTTCGCGCGGGAGCCGCGTGCCGGGCCGCTCGTCGTCTCTGTCATTCCGCCTCCCTGTGTGGGGCATAACGCCCCAACATGCCCCGGTTCTTCCCCGAGATCTGTGCCTGTCTGTTGACCCGGACACGGTGTGTGCCCAGGCCAGGTCTCTGTGTGTGTGCCGGATGCCCATGACCCGGCGTTTCGGCCCCGCGCTCGGCGGCCGGCCGCTCAGCCGGCGGCTGCGGACGCCGGGGCGCTGGAGGCTCCGTCGCCTCCGCCGCGCCCACCGGGCCGCTGACTCCCGCCACCGCCCCCGGCGGGCCTGCCCTCTCCTGGCTCGCCCTCCGTGGCGTCGCCCCGGACGGGGCCGCCTCCTGTGGAGCCCTCACCTCCGGTGGCGGGCGGACGCGGCGGGTGCGCCTCGCGCAGTTCGGCTATGGCCGTCTCGAAGTCCTCCAGGGACTCGAACGCCTTGTAGACCGAGGCGAATCGCAGATACGCGACCAGGTCGAGGTCCTGGAGCGGGCCGAGTATGGCCAGCCCGACGTCGTGGGTGGACAGCTCGGCGCTGCCGGTGGCACGGACCGCTTCTTCCACCCGCTGGCCGAGTTGCGCCAGCGCGTCCTCGGTGACGGGCCTGCCCTGGCATGCCTTGCGGACGCCGGCGATGACCTTGTCCCTGCTGAAGGGCTCGGTGACGCCACTGCGCTTGATCACGGTCAGTGACGCGTTCTCCACCGTGGTGAAGCGGCGGGAGCAGTGGGGGCACTGGCGTCGTCGTCTGATCGCCGCACCGTCATCGGCCGTACGGCTGTCGACCACGCGACTGTCGGGGTGCCGGCAGAAGGGGCAGTGCATCGATTCCACCCTCCCAGGACTCTCGGAGCCCTCACCGTGCATGACAGATAGCGCCGCGCAAGCCCCGTCACAGGAGCCCCTCGACGCACACCCCAGCATAGGCCAAGTCCCTCCGGAGTGAGCACCGGGGACCACAACTTCTGGTGGTGCGCGCTCATCAAACCACTAGATCTGGTAGGCCAGACATCATCGCGATTCCTACGCGTGTCGCACTCGGCGCGGCCCCGAGCCTACGCGAGGCGGGGTGCCCGGCCGGGCGCGGGGCACGCCTGCGACACTGTGCACGGCGGCGACGGAAGCCGGCCCCGTGCGGCAGCAGAACCGCGACAGGGCCTCCCGGGCGCGGCCCATACACCTACCAAGCGGGCAGAGTCCGGTGAACTGCGAATTTTCACTCGAACGTGTGTTTGGCGCAACCTTTCGAAACCAACTACCGTTGTCCAACTAGGGAGAACCGTTCGAGAGGGGCCCACATGACCACCGCAGCAGACAGCGCCACCATCACCTCCCAGAACCGCGCCGCGCAGTCGACCGACGAAATTCAGCCGGTGAACGACGCCACGAGCGCGGAGACTCAAGAAGGTCCACAGGCGAAGCGTTCCTTGCCAGGACGACCTCCCGGCATCCGCGCGGACAGTTCCGGACTCACGGACCGGCAGCGGCGGGTGATCGAGGTGATCCGGGACTCCGTCCAGCGGCGCGGCTACCCGCCGTCCATGCGCGAGATCGGCCAGGCCGTCGGCCTCTCCAGCACCTCGTCGGTGGCGCACCAGCTGATGGCACTGGAGCGGAAGGGCTTTCTGCGCCGGGACCCGCACCGCCCCCGCGCCTACGAGGTGCGCGGCTCGGACACGCCCAGCACTGCGCAGGCCGCGGCCGACACGACAGGCAAGCCGTCCGCCTCCTACGTCCCGCTGGTGGGCCGGATCGCGGCCGGTGGACCCATCCTCGCCGAGGAATCGGTCGAGGACGTGTTCCCACTGCCGCGCCAACTCGTAGGCGATGGCGACCTGTTCGTCCTCAAGGTCATCGGAGACTCGATGATCGAAGCCGCGATCTGCGACGGCGACTGGGTCACCGTGCGGCGCCAGCCGGTTGCCGAGAACGGCGACATCGTGGCCGCGATGCTCGACGGAGAGGCGACCGTCAAGCGCTTCAAGCGCGAGGACGGGCACGTCTGGCTGCTGCCGCACAACGCCTCGTACCAGCCGATCCCCGGGGACGACGCCACCATCCTCGGCAAGGTCGTCGCCGTGCTGCGAAGGGTCTGAGACCCCCCGCCCCTGCTGTTCTCGTCTCCCGGAAAGACCTTCCGGCACGCTGTACGGCCCCTCGCGGCCGGAGGCCGACGGGCCGCTGGTTCCCTCCGCACCGGAACCGGCGGCCCGTCGGCATGCCCGGGGCTGCGCGTGCCCCGGGCCAGGCGCCTCCCCGGCTCCGCACCTCTTGGGCACGCAGGATCTCCTGCCCTGTCCGTCTCCTGCCGTGCCCGTCTCCGGCGGCCCTGCCCGTCCGCACCGGCGGGAAAGCGCTCAGGGCTTGGCGGCCTCGTCGATGGCGGCCAGCGAACGGCGCACCTGGTTGCGGTCGGTCGTGTACCAGAAGCTGGGCATGGAGGCGCGCAGAAAGCTGCCGTACCGGGCGCGCTCCAGCCGGGGGTCGAGGACCGCGACGACTCCCCTGTCGCCCGTCGCCCGCACCAGCCGGCCCGCGCCCTGCGCCATCAGCAGCGCCGCGTGTGTCGCCGCGACCGCCATGAAGCCGTTGCCCCCCGCCTGCTCCACTGCCTTTTGCCGGGCGCTCATCAACGGGTCGTCCGGGCGGGGGAAGGGCACGCGGTCCATGACCACCAACTGGCAGCTCGGGCCCGGCACATCCACGCCCTGCCAGAGCGAGAGCGTGCCGAACAGACACGTCTCCGCGTCCTCGGAGAACCGGCGGATCAACTCCCCCAGTGTCTCCTCGCCCTGAAGGAGGATCGGCAGCCCCAGCCGGCCCCGCAGTTCCTCAGCAGCCGTCTGCGCGCCCCGCATCGAGGAGAAGAGCCCGAGCGTGCGTCCGCCGGCGGCTTCGACCAGCTCCGCCAGCTCATCCAGCATGTCCGCCCGGGAGGCGTCCCGGCCGGGCGGCGAGAGGTGCTTGGCGACGTAGAGGATCCCCTGCTTGCCGTAGTCGAACGGAGAGCCGACGTCGAGCCCCTTCCACGGGGGCGTCTGCGACTCTTCGTCGTCGTCACCGATGCCTTCCGGGGCGAGGCCGAGAGAGGCGCCGACCCCGTTGAAGTCTCCGCCCAGCTTCAAGGTGGCGGAGGTGAGGATCACGGAGCGCTCAGTGAACAGCTTCTCGCGCAGCAGCCCGGAGACCGTCAGGGGTGCCACCCGCAGGGAGGCGCCGTAGCGGTCGTGGCGTTCGTACCAGATGACGTCGAACTCGGAGCCCTCCAGGATGCGTTCGGCGACATCGTGCACGGTCTCGACAGCGGCCTTGGCCTGCTTGCGAACCGCGTCCTCATCCTGGACGGACTTGTCGCGTGTGTTGCCCAGGGCGCTCAGGCAGTTACGGCCCGCGTCGCGCAGCGCCATCAGCGCGTACCCGAGGTCGTCGGGGACCGACTCCAGGCGACCCGGAAGGGCCAGCTCCATCAGGCGCTCGAACGTCTCGGCAGCGGTCTGGAGCTGGTCGGCCGCCTTCTCGTCGATCAGCTTGGCCGCCCGGCGCACCGCGCGGTTCACCCCGCCGGGGGTCAGCTCGCCGGTGGCGACCCCGGTGACGCGGGAGACCAGCTCGTGCGCCTCGTCCACGATGAGCACCTCGTGCCCCGGCAGGACCGGGGCGCCCTCGATCGCGTCGATGGCCAGCAGCGCGTGGTTGGTGACGATCACATCGGCGAGCTTGGCGCGCTCGCGTGCCGCCTCGGCGAAGCATTCGGCGCCATAAGCACACTTGCTGGCGCCCAGGCACTCACGGGAGGCGACAGAGACCTGTGACCAGGCGCGGTCGGAGACGCCCGGGGTGAGGTCGTCGCGGTCGCCCGTCTCCGTCTCGTCCGACCAGTCGCGCAGGCGGAGCAGGTCCTTGCCGAGGCGCGAGGTCGGGGCCGCTCCCTCGAACGGGTCGAAGAGCCCGTCCTCTTCTTCCTGCGGCACGCCTTCGTGGAGGCGGTGCAGGCACAGGTAGTTCGACCGGCCCTTGAGCATGGCGAATTCCGGGCGGCGGCGCAGCAGCGGGTGCAGCGCATCGACCGTGCGCGGCAGGTCGCGCTCGACGAGTTGGCGCTGGAGCGCGAGCGTGGCGGTGGCGACCACGACTCGCTCGCCGTGTGCCAGCGCGGGGACCAGATATCCCAGCGACTTGCCGGTACCGGTGCCCGCCTGTACGAGGAGGTGGCGTCCGTCATCGACGGCCTCGGCGACGGCTTCGGCCATAGCGGCCTGACCTGGGCGTTCGGTACCCCCGACGGCGGTGACGGCGGCCTGGAGGAGTTCGGTGAGGGCGGGCTTGCTCATAGACCCGACACCCTACGCGGCGGCACTGACACTCCGCCTCACGACGACCGGCTCTGTACCCCGCGGGCGACCGGCTCGTTCCGGCTGCTTCCGATTACTTCCGGCCCCTTCCGGCGGCTCTGACCACACCGGCCGCACCGGCCACACCCGCTGCTCCCGTGCTCCGGCTGCTCCGGCTGCTCCGGCGACGGATCGTTTCGTTCCGTGCGGCTACGGTCCGTACAAGGGGTTGCGCACCGTCCCGTGTACGGCGGCGTGGGGGCGCTCGGCCCTGTCTCGGTAGCCGTCCAGATGCAGACGGTTGCGGTTGAGACACAGCCGCTCGATGCGCGGCGTGAGCAGGTCGAAGGTCTCGAAGCGGGGCTTCAACGCGGGGAAGCGCTCGTGGTACCGGTCGATCTCGGCGCGCAGAAGTGACCAGAAGTCCTCCTCGGGCACCTTGAGTTGTTCCTCGCACAAGGGCGCGAGAAAGCGGAAGACGCCGACAAAGAGCGCGGAGTGGATGAACTGCGTGAGGAACGCGGGCTGCTCGCTCAGCAGCACGGAACGCACGTCCTCGGGCATGGAATCCAGTTCCGGTACCGGCTGGGCGCTGACGTTGACATCATCGACGAAGTCCTTGATCGCCAGCCGTACGGGCACATCCCGCTCGTCGAAGACGACGATGGCGTTCTCCCCGTGCGGTGAGAAGACGGTGCCGTAGCGGTAGAGGAAGTGCAGCAGGGGCGGCAGCAGCGCCGCGAACAGGTGGGCCAGCCATACTCCGGGCTCCAGGCCCGAACGGCGGACGAGTTCGGCGGTCAGGGCCCGTCCCCCGGCATCCGTGTGGATGAGGGCCGCGAGGGTGCGGGCGCGCTCGCCGGGGGCGAGGTAGGGCGTCAGCGGCTCTCGCCAGATGCAGCCGAGCAACTCGCGGTACTGGTACGGCGCATCGGACAGCTGGTCGTAGACCGGGTGGGCGACGGCGACGGAGGCGACCTCGCCCAGCAGGATGACCCGGCACTCCTCGGACAGGAACGGGTCGCCGTCGCGCAGACTCTGGACCCAGGAGGTCACGGCCGGGGCCGCCAGCGTCCGCTGGGTGGGCAGGCCGCGCCAGACCAGGGTGTTCAAGATCGCGAGCGGCAGCTTGACGGTGTGCCGGTCGGGCCTGCTGGTGTTCAGGAACGTACGGACGGACTGCTGGGGCAGCCGCAGATCGCCGTCCGTGCTCAACGGCACGATGGCACTCTCGGCGAGGGAGGAGGCGAACAGGGGGGCGATGGTCTCGTCCCACTGCCAGGGGTGCACGGGCAGATAGAGGTACTCCTCGGGGGGCAGCCCCCGTGAGCGCAGCGTCTCGTCGAAGCCCAGGAGTGTCCCGTGGCTCAGCTCGCGCGCGTACAACCGGTGCGGCTGGGCCAGGCCCGGAACCCCGCGGTACTGCGCCAGGCCCTTGCGTACGGCGATCCAGGGCAGCGGGCCCGCGGTGCGGCCTTCCGGCGCCCAGCGCGCGGTGTCGGAGGCGGAGAATCCGAGTCGCCCTTTGTTGGCGACCAGCCAGGGGTGTCCTCCCATGTGGCCCTCCAGATCCGCGTAGCCCAGGGACGCGAGGTCGGCGACGGGCAGCTCGGTGGCCAGCAGGCGGGCGTCGGCGGCGAGGGTGGCGGTCAGCTCGCGCAGGTAGTGGCCCACGGTTTCGCAGCGGATGCCGAGCAGGTCGCGGGCGCGGGCGAGGAAGGCCAGCGGGTCGAGTCCCTCCTCCAGCGAGGAGGAATCGACGCTCCAGTGGCCGTAGGCGCCCCGTCGGGCGCGGAAGCGGAGGGTGAGGCCGTCATCGACTTTCAGCGTGTACGCGTCGGGCCCTGTCCCATGGTCGGTGCGGGGCTGGAGGATCTCCTCATAGGCGAATTCGGAGATCATCTTGGCGAGCAGCCGGCGGGCGGCGTGGTCCCAGTGCTGCCGGTCCAGGCCGGCGGGGGCGGCTAGCGGAGCGCAGTCGTTCGACGATGATCCGGTCGACGGTAGGGACATGGGCTTGCTCCTTGTGGGAGGGGACGGTTTCAGTGAGCGGTGCGGCGGAAGTACGCGAAGCCCGGGGTGCGGGGAGCCCTGCGACCCTGCGGGCGGCCCCTGGAGCGTCGGTCGTCGGCGGACGGACCGCCGGGGGCGGGCCGTCGGGCACGGACCGTGGGGGACGGACGGGCCGTTGGGGACGGACGGGCCGTTGGGGACGGACGGGCCGTTGGGCGCGGGTGGGCCGTTGGGCGCGGGTGGGCCGTTGGGCGCGGGTGGGCGGGTGCGGAACAGCCGGGCCGTCGGCCCGGGGCCAGGTAGAGGGGGCGGGCCGAGGGCCGGGGAAAACGTTCGCCGGATGCCGGGCGGTGCCGGAACTCGCAGCATCCGGTGGGCCGTTTCCGGGCCTGCCCGGCATTTCGGCCCTCGCCGCCGTCCGGACGGCGCCCCGTCGTTTCACGTTTTCGCCCGCCATCCGGTCCGGCCGCTCAGAGCATGTGCCGCAGCGCGCGGTCCCGGACCATCAAGGCAGCGCGCTTGGCAGGGAGTTCGACCTCGGCCCCGAGGCGGAATCCGGCCCCCAGGAAGGCCGCGACGGAGGGAACGTTGCGCACATCCGGCTCGGCCAACACGCGTGCGCACAGGGGCCGGTGATCGAGCACCAGGTCGGCGACGGCTCGCAGCAGCGACGTGCCGATGCCCCTCCCCCGGTGGGCCACGCCGCCGACCAGCAGGTGGATGCCGGTGTCGTGCGGCCTGGTGGGGCAATGGCGCGCCAGGGGGTCGAGATCGGCGCGGTACAGCTCCCAGTAGCTCATCGGCGCGCCGTCGAGCACCCCCAGGCAGGGCACGCTGCGCCCGTCGCCTTCCAGTTGGGGGCGCAGATGGGCCTCGGTGACGGATTCGGGCCCGGCCAGCTCCCAGAACGCCGCGACTGCCGGATCGTTCATCCAGGCGGCGATCAGCGGCAGATCGCGTGCCAGGTGGACGGGGACGAGCCGGAAGCGCCCCACGCCGGTCTCGGCGGCCGGCCAGTCGGCGGGCGAGTCGAGCAACCCGCCGCGCCGCGGGGGCCCGCCGCGGCTCTCCGCCGGGTCGTTTCCCTCCCGCAGCGCGAGCAGGTCGCCCCACTGCTGGGACAGTTCGAGATCGAGGGTGTCGTCACTGCTGGAACTTGAGCCGGGATCCGCCGTACCGGAGCCGGGGGGCCCGGCGGGTGGTGCGGAACCTGGCTGGGTGTGCGGCATGACGACGTCTCCTCCCGTGCTGGGGGCAGGGGGTCAGAGGGCTAGGGGGTTGTCCAGGGTGACGTAGACGGACTGCGTATCGACCGGGCCGACCAACTCGTCCATCCCGTGCAGACGGGTGAGCAGATTGGCCTTGCAGCGGAGCGTGGCGGACTCCAGCAGGAGCGCGGGCAGCGGCGAGACGGGCTCGTCCTCCCTGCCGCGCGCCGCCCCCTCCAGGAAGCGCCGGAAAGCGGCGATCAGCAACTGTTCGTCGGCGAGGTGCTGGGCACCGAACGCGCCGATGAGACCGAGGACGTTGTTGATGCCGAGGTAGTACGCGAAGCGTTCGTCGGTGACCTCGTCGGCGACGAAGGTGTCGCTGGCCACTCCGAGCCCCATGCCCGGCAGCCGCTTGACCAGTTCCTGCCTGCGGGAGACGCGGAAGTAGTACCCCTGGTTGTCGCGGTAGCGTCCGCCCTCGGGCCAGCCTTCGGCGTCCAAGAGCACGAGGGTGTTCTGCTGGTGCGCCTCCAGCGCGATCCCGGCGTGCGCGTCGAGCCAGAGCACGGGACGCACGACGGCATCCAGATACCGCAGGAACCACTCGGTGGCCACTGCCGCGACCGGCCGGCCCGTGCGCACGGCCAGGGCGGCGACCACCCGGGCGAGCCGTGAGCGCAGCGCGGTCGGCGGCCCGGTCGGGTCCGGTACCGGCGCGGTCAGCCCGGCGACGCAGACGGCGTCGTCGGAGGGGCCGAAGGGGTTGTGCCGGATGACCGTGTCGAAGCCGTGGACGCGCTTTTGACCGGGGAGGTCGATGCCGAGCCAGGCGGGGTCGCGGACGATGTCGAAGCCCGGGTGTGCGATGCGCCAGGCCGCGCCCAGGCTGCCGCGCAGCAGCCGGTGGATCTCGACGCCGCGCAGCAGTTCCTTGCGCAGGTTCTCCCGCCGCGAGTTGGTGATACGCAGACCGAGGGAGAGCTTGAGCATGGCGGCGGCGCCCGGACGGAAGACGGTGCGCACGGAGGATGTCGGATACCAGTGCTCTCCCGCTTGCCCGAGGTCGTGCAGCAGACCGGCCTCCAGCAGCGCCACCACGTCCGGGCTGTGGCTCAGCTCGCGAGCCTGCCAGGGGTGCAGGGGCAGCGGCACGCAGTCTTCGGGCAGGCGCGCGCCGAGTGCGGGCCGCGCCATCCGGAGCGCCAGTTCGGCGGCGGGGACGGGCTTGCCCCGGTCGGTCCAGGCCGAGTCCCCCGCCAGCACGGAGCGGTCCACGGCCATCCAGTGCAGCGGAAAGCTGCCGCGCAACTCGGGTGAGAAGACCCTGGCCTCGGCCTCCGAAAGCCCCTCACGGCTCTTCGGCGTGGGGTGGAGGGGGTGCCCGAACAAGAGCGCCTGCTCACCGTCGAGGAACGGGCAGGTCTCCGCGGGCTGTTCAGGGTGTGCCCGGCGTTCGCTGAGAAAGTGGGCGGTGCGCTGGAGCGAATCGGCGACTCGGCCGACCAGAGCGGCGCCTTCCGCCTCCGGCGCGCGGCGCGCCCCGTGCGCGGCCTCGCGCCCGATGAGGGCGGCGAGCGCCACGGCTTCGAGCGGCGGCGCGTCCTCGGGGGCCCGGTCCAGGAAGGGCGGGTCGAACCGGTGGCAGCCGACGGACGACCAGTGGCGTACCGGAACGGTGAGGGTGGCACCGGTGGCGGGGAGCGGGACGCGCAGCACGCCGTCCTCGGGGCGGGTGAGACCCGTCTCGCGCACCCAGCAGCGCAGCAGGTTCTCCAGCGCCGCGGCATCGGCGGCCCGCTGCGCGCTGGGGTCTTCCAGCGGGTCACCGCCCAGACCGGTGACGTTCTCTCCCTGTCCGGCAGCCGGATCGGCCGCACTGCCCGGGCCGCCGTTCGGACCCGCGAGCGTCCCGGGTTTCGCCGGCGCCGTGGATCCGGCCCTCTCCTCCTGGTCGTGGGCGCCGGACTCGCCGTTGCCGCCGTCCAGCACGCCGGTGAGCGCCACCGCACCGGAGTGCATGGCCACCGCGCCGGAAGGGGCCGCCGCACCGACAAGAGTCGCCGCATCGTGGAACGGGGTGTCATGGACGGGGACTTCACGGACCGGCGCCTCGTGGCCCGGGACTTCGGGCGGCGAGGCTTCATACGACGCCTCGTGGAGCGCCGGGTCGTGCGGTGCCGGATCGTGCAGCGCCGGGTCGGCGCGCGGATGGCCGGGGCCGTGGATCAGTCCTTGGCCGCTCAAATCGTCGTGCCATCCGGTGCGCCGCGGCTGCCGGGGCACGGCCGGCTCGATGAGCCGGGCGAGCCTTTTACGGACCGGGCCCTTCGGGGCGCCTTCGGCTCCGGAGCGCGCGTTCACTGAGGTGTCCTCCGATGATGTCGACTGGGCGCGCTGGGCAGCGAGCCACTGTCCCCCGTACGTACCAACGAAGCGAACGGCGCCGGATCACGGGCATGTTGAAGATCCCTTGCGTCTCGGGAGGCGGGCAGATCGCGCCCCGCGTGCGCGTGCGCGGCCGAGGCATGCGGGCGTCCGGGACCAGGACCTCGTCCGTGCTGCGCTCTGTGGCCGGTGGGGGAACCGCGGACCCTGCTGCGCCCGTCCCCCACCTCACCGGGCATAGTGGGGTGCCCGCCCCTCCCGGCGAGGTGCATGACAAATTCACAGGCACGAGATCCACTTCAGGGGGAGTTCAGCCATGCCATCGATAGCCAGGTCAGCGCGGCGCCGCTCGGCGTTGGCCGCGGCGGCGGTCGTCGCCGTACTGACGGTGACCGCGAGCGCCTGCGGTCCGGAGGACGACAAGGCGGACGAGAAGCCCGCCGCCGCCCCGTCCGAGTCCAAAGAGGCCAAGGATCTCAAGCGTGACCTCGGGCTGCCGGACAACCTCCCCAAGGACCTGCCGACATCGCTGGACGACCTCGACAAATGGCGCGATGGCCAGTGGAAGAACTGGAACCGGGACAAGTGGCTGAGCGAGGCCAAGGAGTTCTTCAACCCCATCATCGATGACCTGTGGGACCCGGACCGTATGAAGGACGCGGACGGGAACGACCGCAAGGTCGATGATTCGGACATCGACGACAGCCAGAGCGGCGGCAAGGACGGCACCGGCGAGGACGAGGGCGTCACCGATCCGACGCCCCAGCCGGTCAAGGCCGCGGCGGTGCCGACGCCGTACAACCAGGACGATCTCCCCGTCGGCAAGGTGTTCATGGACACCCCGAAGGGCTCGATGGTCTGCTCGGGCACCGTCATCAAGGACCCGAACCACCCGGGCAAGTCCAACCTCGTGGCGACGGCGGGCCACTGCGTGCACGGCGGCGCCGGCAAGGGCTGGTTCCGCAACGTGATCTTCGTGCCGGACTACAACCCCCAGGGTCTGCCCAACGCGCAGTTGGAGAACGCTTCGAAGAGCGCCGTCGCACCGGACGGCATCTGGTGGGCCAAGCACGCGCGCACCACCAACCACTGGATCAGCACCGGCGCGGACCGGGGCGGCAAGGGCGCACAGCAGGACTTCGCCGTCATGAAGGTGCAGCCCGAGGACAAGAGCAGCACCACTTCGCTGGAGGAGAAGGCCGGCGGCGCCGTGCAGGTGGCCTTCAACACCCCGCGGGTCAAGTCGCTGAAGAGCCTGAGCGCCGTCGGATACCCGGCCGCGCCGCCCTTCGACGGCTCGAAGATGTACCGCTGCACCGATAAGCCGGGCCGTCTCACGCTCGACCCGGCACAGCCGACGATGTACCGCATCGGCTGCACCATGACGGCAGGCTCCTCCGGTGGCCCCTGGCTGAGCGCCTCGGGCAAGCGGCTGCTGTCGGTGACGTCGATCGGTCCGGTCACCGCCGACTGGCTGGCAGGCGCCCGCCTCGGCAAGGAGGCCAAGGGCGTCTTCGACGCCGTCAGCAAGCAGGGCTGAACCACAGGCGCCGAATCAGCGCCCTCCGCTCCGCCCCCGGCAGCGTTCCCGGCCCGGGGGCGGAGGCACACGGCCGGCCGGAAGCACCGGAACCACCGCCGCGCCAAGGCGACATCGGCTCGCGGAAGCGGCGCTCGGCGGCCAGAAGCCGGGGCCCAGCAGTCGTCGTACGGGCGTACGGCGCATGGCGCACAGCTCCGCGCGGAAGCAGGTCGGGCGCGGAAAACGTCGGCACAGCAACAGGGCGCGTCCGCGCGCCGATTCATCTCAGGGGGACTCGCATCCGCATGTCACGTGTAAGCAGATTTCGCCGCCGTCCAGCAATGGCCTTCGCCGCCCTCGCCGCGGCGCTCGCCGTCACCGCGACCGCCTGTGACTCGGGCGGCGGCGGCGACAAGAAGGACGACGCCAAGCCCGCGCCCTCCGCCTCGGCGGGCGGGTCCGCGAAGCAGGACTCGCTCGGCATCCCCGACAAGCTGCCGAAAGACCTTCCCACCTCACTGAAGGACCTCGACGAGTGGCGTGGCGGGGCCTGGAAGAACTGGAAGAAGGACCAGTGGGTGCGTGAGGCGGCCGACTTCATCAATCCGTACATCAAGGGCCACTGGAGCCCGGGACGGATGAAGAAGGCGGAGGACAACGAGAAGCAGGTCCCCAAGAACGTCGAGAGCACCTCCGGTACGGCCGCGACGGACCCGGAGCCCGCAGCGGTCAAGGCCGAGGGCGTGCGCACGCCCTACACGCGCAACGCGGCACCGGCCGGGAAGATCTTCATGGACACGCCCGACGGTCCGATGGTCTGTTCCGGCACCGTCGTGAAGGATCCGCGCCACCCGGGCAGGTCCAACCTCGTGGCCACGGCGGGTCACTGCGTGCACTCCGGCCGGAACGGCGGCTGGCTGCGCAACATCAACTTCATCCCCGCCTTCAACGACCAGGGCCTCTCCCCCGCCGCGCTGAACAGCGCACGGCCCGAACAGGTCGCGCCGTACGGGCAGTGGTGGGTGAAGTGGGCGCAGACTTCCAATTACTGGATCCAGAAGGGCGCCAAGTCCGGGGGCGGCGGCTCCCAGCAGGACTTCGCCGTGCTGCGCGTCGAGCCCGTGAACAAGAGCGGCAAGTCGCTGGAGGAGACCGTCGGCAATGCCGTGAAGGTCAACTTCCACGCCTCCTCCGCCCGTATCAGGGGCGTCAGCTCCTTCGGGTACCCGGCGGCCCCGCCGTTCGACGGTTCGAAGATGTACTCGTGCACCGGGCGGCCCAGCGATCTGACGATCGACCCGCAGCAGCCCGCACTGCACCGTGTCGGCTGCACGATGACAGGTGGCGCCTCGGGCGGCGCCTGGCTGGTCAAGGGCTCGGGAGGCAAGCCGGAGCTGATCTCGGTCAACTCCATCGGCCCCCACCCGGCGACCTGGCTCGCGGGGCCGCGCCTGGGCGCGACGGCCAAGGGTGTCTTCGACGCCATCAGCACGAAGTACGGGGGCAGCTGACCTGAGCCTCGCCGCCCGCGCCCCGCGCACGGACAAACGGAGGCCCCGCTTCCCTTCCGGATCCCGGAGGGGAAGCGGGGCCTCCGCCGTGGTGCCGGACGCCCGCGGAGCACGCGGGATATGCCGACCGCCGCTGAGGGCCGTACCACTCGAACGCCTCGCGCTCAGGCCACGGGCTGGAACTTCCGCAGCTCGGCCGCCAGTTCCTCGTGCACCCTGGCCTTGAGGAGCGTGCCCTGGCCGGTGTGCTCCTCGGAGAGCACCTCGCCCTGATTGTGCACGCGGGAGACCAGCTTGCCCTCGGTGTAGGGCAGCAGGACCTCCAGCTCGACGGAGGGGCGCGGGAGTTCGTTGTCGATCAGCTCGCGCAGGTCGTCGATGCCCTGACCGGTACGGGCGGATACGACGAGTGCGTGCTTCTCGGCGTGCAGCAGCCGCTGGAGGACCACGGGGTCGGCGGCGTCCGCCTTGTTGACCACGACGATCTCCGGTACCTGTGCGGCGCCCACCTCCCGGATCACCTCGCGCACGGAGGCGAGCTGCTCCTCGGGGGCCGGGTGGGCACCGTCCACCACGTGGAGGATCAGATCGGCGTCGCCGACCTCCTCCATCGTGGAGCGGAATGCCTCCACCAAGTGGTGCGGAAGGTGCCGTACGAAGCCGACCGTGTCGGCCAGCGTGTAGGCCCTGCCGCTGGGGGTTTCGGCCTTGCGCACGGTGGGGTCGAGGGTGGCGAACAGCGCGTTCTCCACCAGCACACCCGCACCGGTGAGGCGGTTGAGCAGCGAGGACTTGCCGGCGTTGGTGTATCCGGCGATGGCGACCGAGGGGACCTTGTTTCGCCTGCGGTCCTGGCGCTGGACGTCGCGGCCGGTCTTCATGTCCGCGATCTCCCGGCGCATCTTCGCCATCTTCTCGCGGATGCGCCGACGGTCCGTCTCGATCTTGGTCTCACCGGGGCCACGCGTCGCCATACCGCCACCGGCCGAACCGGAGCCACCGCCGCCCATCTGGCGAGAGAGCGACTGCCCCCAGCCGCGGAGCCTGGGCAGCATGTAGTTCATCTGCGCCAGCGCCACCTGCGCCTTGCCCTCACGGGACTTGGCGTGCTGCGCGAAGATGTCGAGGATCAGCGCCGTGCGGTCGACGACCTTCACCTTGACGACGTCTTCCAGGTGAATGAGCTGCCCGGGGGTCAGCTCACCGTCGCAGACTACGGTGTCGGCGCCGCTCTCCAGCACGATGTCCCGCAGCTCGGCAGCCTTTCCGGAGCCGATGTAGGTGGCGGCGTCGGGCTTGTCACGCCGCTGGATGACGCCGTCGAGAACCAGTGCACCCGCCGTCTCGGCGAGTGCGGCCAGCTCGGCGAGGGAGTTGTCCGCGTCGGCGGCGGTACCGGAGGTCCAGACGCCGACCAGCACGACGCGCTCCAGGCGCAGCTGCCGGTACTCGACCTCTGTGACGTCCTCCAGCTCGGTGGAGAGACCTGCCACCCGCCGCAGCGCCGCCCGCTCGGAGCGGTCGAACTGATCACCGTCACGGTCCTCGTCGAGCGTGTGACTCAGAGCGACGTCCTCTTCCATCAGGGCGTCGGCTCGGCGGTTCGACTGGGCGATGCGCTGGCCGTTCTGTGGAAGGGAAGAGGAGAGGGTCAAGTGGATCCTTAAGGTCGAGGGAGATTCTGTACGGGACAACGCCCCGGCGGCCGGGAAGATTCCCGGCCGCCGGGCCGGCCAGGCGGTCGCGCCCGGGGGCGCGACAGAAAGATGGTGGCACGCCGGAGCAGTGCGGTCACCCCGATTTCAGGGCGGCCCGGGGGCGGGGACAGGCGTACGGGCAGGCACAGGCGGCCTGCGGCGGGGAGCGGCCGGCCCGGCGCCCGCCGGTTCTCAGCTCTTGGTCCAGCGCGGGTGGCCGGGCATGGGCGGGGTCGTCTTTCCGTAGAGCCACTTCTTCAAGAAAGCTCTCTGGTCCTGTCCGGAGATCTCGCTCGCCAGGGCGATGTAGTCGGCGGTGGTGGCGTTGCCGTCGGCGTACCGCCGCGGCCATTCGTGCTGGAGCCGGGCGAAGGCGGTGGCGCCGATCCGCTCGTGCAGCGCGTAGAGGACCACGGCCGCGCCGTCGTAGACGATCCGGCTGAACAGCCGCGTCTTGCTGCCCTCCTTGGCGGGCAGCAGCGCGGCGGGCGGGCCGAAGCGCTTGCGCCAGCCGTCGGACTGCCGGTACGCCTCCCGCATCCGGTGTTCCAGGGTGGGGCCGCCGCGCTCCGCGCCGTAGGACCACTCGTACCAGGTGGCGTGGCCCTCGTTCAGCCACAGGTCGGTCCACATGCGGGGAGTGACGCTGTTGCCGAACCACTGGTGCGCCAGCTCGTGCATCATCAGCGATTCCTTGTACCAGGTCGGGTAGGCGTGCGAGGTCAGAAGCTCCCGTTCGAAGAGCGACAGCGTCTGGGTCTCCAATTCGAAACCGGTCTGCGCGTCGGCTGCCAGCACGCCGTAGTTCTCGAACGGATAGCGCCCCGCCCTGCGCTCCATCCACGTCAGCTGCCCGGAAGTCCGATCCAGCCAGGGCGCGAGCGCGGTGCGCTGGGTGGCGGGTACGACATGACGCAGCGGCAGGCCGTGCGGTCCGGTGGCGCTCACGACGGCGGAGCGGCCGATGGAGATCTGCGCCAGTTCGGGGGCCATCGGGTGCGCCATCCGGTACCGCCATACGGTGTCGGCCCCGGCTCGCGCCTTGCCCGCCGGCAGGCCGCCGGCCACGACGGTCAGCTCCCGTGGGGCCGTGACGCGGAAGGTGAACAGCGCCTTGTCCGAGGGATGGTCGTTGGAGGGGAAGACGCGGTGGGCCGCGTCGGCCTGGTTGGCCATGGCGAGCCCGTCCTTGGTGCGCAGCCATCCGCCGTCGGCCTTGGAGGTCTCGCTGGTGTGCCTCAGCTCGACGCGCAGCCGGGAGCCGTGCTCCAGGGGGCGGACGGGGGTGACCACGAGATCCTCGCCGGCCCGCGTGTGCCGCGCGGGAAGCCCGTTGACCGTTACGGAACGCACCTCACCGGCGGCGAAGTCGAGGTTGAAGCGCTCCAGGGAGTCCGCGGTGACCTGGGCGTCGATCCTGGTACGTGCCGTCAGCGGCTTGGTGTTGTCGCCGCTGTAGTGGAAGTCGAGGTCGTACGCGCGTACGTCGTAGCCCGGGTTTCCCAGCTGGGGGAAGAGACGGTCGCCGACCCCTGCGGGCCGGGGGGCGGGGAGGGCTGCGGCGACGAGGGCGAGAACGGCCGCTGTGACCGTTCCCGCCACGGCGCAGCGGCGGCGGATTCCGGCGCGTGAGCGAGTGAGGGGCATGCCCCATCGCTACCAGCGCCCGGTGGACGCGCCCGCGTGGCACGGGCGCGTCCACTCGAACGGGCGGGATACGAGCTCGCCAGGGGGTCCGGGCGGCTCAGCCCGCGGCGGCCTGGCGGACGGCGCGGGTCACGTCGTAGACGCCGGGTACCTGCTGCATGGCGCGCATCAGCGCGGGAAGCCCTGCGGCGTCGGGCAGTTGGAGCGTGTAGGTGTGCCGTACGCGCTGTTCGCGCGGGGGTTCGACCTCGGCGGAGACGACCGCCGCGCCCTGTGCGGCGATGATCTCGGTGAGATCGGCGAGCAGATGGGGCCTGCTGAACGACTCGGCCCAAAGTGTGACCCTGCATCCCACGGCGCCCTGCTCCCACCGCACGGCGAGCGCGGTGCGCCCGGCGGAGACCATCCGGGCCACCGACTGGCAGGTGTCCCGGTGCACGGTGACCGCGCCTCCGCGCACCGGGAACCCGGTGACGCTGTCGGTCGGTACGGGCGTACAGCAGCGGGCGAGGCGGACCGGGGTGCCGGGGTGGCCGGGCACCACAGGGGTGTTCTCGGCGGCGGTAGCACCGGATGCCCCGGGAAACGGGCTGTCCGCTGCGGGCTCTTCCGGCGCCGAGGGGGCCGATGGAACAGACGGAGCCGCCGCCGCGCCTGCGGAAACAGCCGCTTCGCCGGACGGAGCCGGGCATCCGGTGGCCCGGGAACGCTTCCCCCGGGATCGGCGGGGTTGCCCGGTTTGGCCGGGCCGGCCGAGTCGGCCGGGCTCGCCGGGCCGGTCCGCCGCAGGCTGTGCGTGGGCGGCCTGCCACTGCCGGATGGCGATGCGGGCGGCCGGGGTGCGCACATGGTCGAGCCACTCGGGGGACGGCCCCGAGGGGTTTCCGCTGCCGGGCTCCAGGAAGAGCTGGAGCGCGTCGCCGTCTCGCAGCGGCGTCGTGAGGGAGGTCAGCCGGCCGTTCACACGCGCGCCGATACACCGGTGCCCGGCCTCGCCCAGCCGCGCGTAGGCGGCGTCCACGCAGGTGGCCCCGGCCGGGAGGGGGAGCGCACCACCGCCGGTGCTCTCGGGGCCCGGTACGGCGCAGTACACGGTGATCTCGCGGTCCTGTGCGAGTTCGTCGCGCAGCTCGGCCCAGAAGGTGTTCGAGTCCGGTGCGTGGCTCTGCCACTCCAGGAGCCGGGAGAGCCATCCGGGGCGCGTGGGGTCGGCCCGCTCCCCCGGCGCCGCCTCGGATCCCGCGCTCCCGGCAGCGCCGCCCGCTCCGGCGGGCGGCGCGGTCTCGGCGCCCTCAGCCGCGCCGCCGTCGGATGAGGCGGTGGCGTGCGGATCGCCGAGGGCGACGACCCCGGCCTCGGCGACGCGATGCATCCGGTGAGTGCGTACGAGCACCTCGGCGACCCTGCCGTCGGTGTCGGCGATGGCCGTGTGCAGCGACTGGTAGAGGTTGAACTTCGGCGCGGCGATGAAGTCCTTGAACTCGGAGATCACCGGGGTGAAGCAGGTGTGCAGCTCGCCGAGGACCGCATAGCAGTCCGCGTCCTCGCCCACCAGGATCAGCAGCCGCCCGAAGTCGCACGCGCCCAGCTCGCCGCGTTTGAGCCGCAGCCGGTGCACGGAGACGACGTGCCGGGGACGGATGAGCACCTGAGCCACGATCCCCGCCTCGCGCAGCATGCGGCGTACCTCGGTGGCGATGCCGGTGAGCGGGTCGGGCCGGCCGACGTGTTCGCGGATCAACTCGCGGGTCGCGGCGTGCTCTTCAGGGTGCAGGATGGCGAAGACCAGGTCTTCCAGCTCACTCTTGAGTGCCTGCACACCGAGCCGTTCGGCGAGCGGAATGAGTACGTCGCGGGTGACTTTGGCGATGCGCGCCTGCTTTTCGGGGCGCATCACACCGAGGGTGCGCATGTTGTGCAGCCGGTCCGCGAGTTTGATCGACATCACGCGTACGTCGTTACCGGCGGCGACGAGCATCTTGCGGAAGGTCTCGGGCTCGGCGGCCGTTCCGTAATCGACCTTCTCCAACTTGGTGACGCCGTCGACCAGATAGGAGACCTCTTCGCCGAACTCCTCCCGCACCTGATCGAGGGTCACATCGGTGTCCTCGACGGTGTCGTGCAGCAGGGAGGCGGTCAGGGTCGTCGTCTCGGCACCGAGCTGCGCCAGCAGCAGTGTGACCGCCAGGGGGTGGGTGATGTAGGGCTCACCGCTCTTGCGCATCTGGCCCCGGTGGGAGGATTCGGCCAGCACGTAGGCGCGGCGCAGGGGGCGCAGATCGGCGCCCGGATGGTGGGCCCGGTGGACCTTCGCCACATGCTCGATGGCGTCCGGCAGGGAGCCCCGGGGCGTGGCGCCCAGCAGCGCCGCTTTGCTGAGCTTCCGCAGACTGCGCACCGCGCTCATGGGCACCTCCGCTCCTGTGCACCCCGGCAGGGGGTGCGGTGTTGCTGACCCCATCATGTGCCGCTGACGGGGTCGCCCTCGCCGAGGGCGGGATCACCCCATCGTGCGACGTTTAGAACCGGCCCCTCACAGAAGCAGGCCGGAATCGATTCTGCCCTCGGCGACGATCTCCGCGGGGCCGGTCATCTCGATCTCGCCGTCGGTCCGCTCGGTGATGACGAGCCGGCCGCCGGGCACATCCACGGTGTAGGTGGCGGGAACGCCGTCCCGCCGGGGGTCGGCGCCGTCCCTGCGCGCGGCGGCCACCATCACGGCGCAGGCCCCCGTGCCGCAGGAGCGGGTCTCGCCCGCTCCACGCTCGTGCACCCGCAGCGCCACATGGCGCGGGCCCCGGTCGACGACGAACTCGACGTTGACGCCATCCGGGTAGGCGGTGGCGGGCAGCGTCTCGGGCGCCTCCAGCAGGCGTCCCGCTTCGGCCAGATCGGCGACGAAGGCCACGGCGTGCGGGTTGCCCATGCCGACCTTGCGGGCGGGCCAGGTGCGGCCCTCCACTCCCACGGTGACCCCGCCGTCGTCCGCGCCCTCGGACAGCTGGGCGGAGCCCATGGTGACGGTGATGTCCCCGCCTTCCTTGGCGATGTGGACCTGCCGCACCCCGGCCCGGGTCGCGATGGCGAGGTCTCCGGGCCCGGCCAGCCCGGCATGCTCCAGGTAGCGGGCGAAGACCCGGGCTCCGTTGCCGCACATCTCGGCCACCGAGCCGTCCGCGTTGCGGTAGTCCATGAACCACTCGGCGTCACCGGCCATGGCTCTGGCTTCCGGGTGGGCGCCCGAGCGGACGACGCGCAGGATCCCGTCGGCGCCGATGCCCGCTCTCCGGTCGCACAGCCGTGCCACCGCCGCCGGGGACAGGTCGAGCAGCCCGTCCGGGTCGGGGACGATCACGAAGTCGTTCTCTGTGCCGTGTCCCTTCAGGAACGGCACGCCCTGTGCGCTGGTCACCCTGTCGATCCTACGGGACACGTGTACGGCTCAACCACGAAGCCTGGCCACCCGCCAGACCGCGAGGACGACCACCGTGCACACGACCACGGCGTAGACCAGGACCACGCGCCAGTCGGGGCGCCGACCGGCCCCCCGGGCCGGCAGTCCCGGCCAGGTCTGGCCCACTTTGCGGGCCGCCATGACGCCCCAGCCCGCCGCGCAGCCGCACAGCAGCAGGCCCAGCATGGAGACGACGGCACCCGAGCTGCCGCCCGGCTCGAAGGCCAGGGGGAAGGCGAACATCAGCGAGCCGAGGGCGCCCAGCACGACGATGGGGGCCAGCTGCCACAGCCGCAGCTTGCGCTGGGGGCGCAGTTCGTGGGACTCGACCGGTGGCTCGGTGCCGTCGGGCACCGTGCCGTCCTCGCTGTCCTCGGACACCACGTGGTGAGGTTCCGCTTCCTGTTCCGCTGCGGGGCCGTGCCGGGGCAGTGGTACTGGTTCCGCTTCCGCCGCGGGCACCGGGACCCGGGGGACCGGGGTACCCCTCGCACCGGATGCCGCGCCGGCCGGGCCCGAGCCGGGCTCGGCCGCCTGCGGGGGCTCTCCGTTCACCGGGGTCTCGTCGTTGTCACGAGGGCCGGCCTCCATCGCCACGTGCCCTCCCAACTCCGGCTCAACGGCTCGAACGATGGTCGATGATGGCATGCCGGGGGTAACGGGACGGTTGCACAGTGCCTCCCGATGCCATCACGTGATCAGGCTGTGACCGCGCCCGCCAGCAATGCGAGCGCGGCGGCGGGCAGTTCCGCCCGGTCGGCCACGGCCCCGCTGAGCCAGTGCACCCGGGGATCGCGCCGGAACCAGGAGTCCTGCCGGCGTGCGAACCGCTTGGTGGCACGGACCGTCTCCGTCCGCGCCTCCTCTTCCGTGCACACGCCGGCCAGGCTGGCGAGCACCTGCTGGTATCCGAGGGCCCGCGAGGCCGTGCGCCCCTCACGCAGCCCCTCGCTCTCCAGCGCCCGCACCTCATCGACCAGACCGGCCTCCCACATACGGTCCACGCGCCGTGCGATCCGCTCGTCCAGTTCGGGGCGCGCGACATCGACGCCGATCTGGACGGTGTCGTAGACGGCCTCGTGGCCGGGCAGGTTGGCGGTGAAGGGCCGACCGGTGATCGCGATGACCTCCAGTGCCCGGACGATGCGCCGCCCATTGCTGGGGAGTATCGCGCGGGCCGCCTCCGGATCCGCGTCGGCCAGCCGGGTGTGGAGCGCGCCGGGCCCTCGCTCTTCCAGTTCCGCCTCCAGGCGGGCGCGCACCAGCGGATCGGTGCCGGGGAAGTCCATGGCATCCAGTGCGCCGCGCACATACAGACCGGAGCCGCCGACGAGAACGGGCACCCGCCCCCGCGCGCGCAGCTTGTCGATCTCCGCACGGGCGAGCTTCTGGTATTCGGCGACGCTGGCCGCCACCGTGACGTCCCAGATGTCGAGCAGATGGTGCGGTACGCCCTGCCGCTCCTGGACGCTCAGCTTGGCGGTGCCGATGTCCATCCCCCGGTAGAGCTGCATGGAGTCCGCGTTGATGACCTCGCCGCCCAGTTCTTGGGCGAGAAAGACGCCCAGGTCCGACTTTCCGGCCGCCGTGGGCCCCACGACGGCGATGACCGGCGGGGCGTCGGGGGAGGCGGGCAACGGCTGCGGAGGTGCGGCGTGGGCGTTCACGGCTCAAGTCTCCCAAACGCCGCTCCCACTTCCCGAACGAGCGACGTGACGGGCCCGCTCATGGGGTCGTTGCCAGTTGCGAGGTTCCGACAGCCGGTTTGCGCGCCGGTGCCCCGGGGCGACGCAATGAGACGCTCCGCAAGGCGCGGGATTTCGCCCACACGAGTAAGGTCTGGAGTAGATATGGGCGTTTTTGCGAAGCTTCTTCGTCTTTCATCCCGCAAGTCAACAGAGAACACCGCTGAGACAGCCCCCGCGAACAAGGCCGCGGCTCCCGGGAAGGAAGCCGGAACCGGCGAGCACACGGGGCGAACCAGCGAGAAGCCCGCGTCGGCCAGGACCGAGTCAGCCGCCGGGGACACTGAAGCCGCCCGGGGCGTTGAAGCCTCCGGGGAGGCCGGAACGGCCGGAAGTCCCGCTTCCGGAACCGGGGCGGCCGAGTCGGCGGAGGACACCGGTGGTGACAGCGTCGCTACGGAGAATCCCGCACCATCCGGTGAGCGGGAGGAATCCCCGGGTAAGAGCGGGGCGGGCACGCGGCGGGCGGGCGCGGAATCCGGCGCGGACACGGAAGCCCGCGCTGGCGAAGAGCCCGAACCCGCGGCCGATGCCGATGGCGCCGGTCGTGACGGCGAGGGCGGCAACAGTGGCGGCGTCGGCATCCCCAAGCAGCAGGCGGCCGAGGAAGCCGCCGACAGCGACAGCGGGGAGAGCGCCCGCAAGTGAGCCGTGCGGAGAGTCCGGACGGCCTGGGAGAAGGGTGAGCGCGATGGGCTTCATGGACAAGATCAAGGGCCTGATGGGACAGCACGGCGACAAGGTCCAGCGCGGACTGGACAAGGCCGCGCAGACCGCGGACTCCAAGACCAAGGGCAAGTACAGCGACCAGATCAAGTCCGGTACGCAGAAGGCCAAGGAAGCGACCGAGCGGCTCTCCGACAACGGCGGCCCGGGAAAGAGCGGCGGCGAAGGCGGAAGCGGCCAGGGCCCCAAGGGCGGCTGACGGAGGTCCAGAGCCCCCAGGGCGCCGCGAGCGGCTCCGGACCGGATCAGGCGGGCCCCGGAGTCAACTCACCGGCCTCCGGCCTCGCAAGGCGCGCTGGAAAGCATTCGCGGGGGTGTGCGGTACGCCGCGCACCCCCGCCGCCGTACGTCCTCCCGGCGACGCGCACGCCGCCCCGTGATATGCGCGCACCTCCCCGCGACGGCTCACGGCCCGGCCGCGGCGCCGGGCCTCCGCACGCGTTGCGGGCACCGTCCTGCGACGGTCCTACGACCAGCTCGCGACGATATAGCCGACGCCGTACGGCGCTTCGTCGTACAGGAGGCGGCCGGCGAGCCCCGCCCCCTCCCCCGCGCCCGCGAGGGTCTGCCAGGAGGAGCGTCCCGCCGCCTTGAGGTCGTAGGCCAACTCCTCGTCCAGCGCCAGGATCCCCTCCACATCGGCCGCACCCAGCACCCGGGCGGCCTCGGAGTCGAAGGCAGCGGCGCGGTCGTCGAAGTATCCGGGGGCCTTCAGAGTGCGGCAGTTGCTGCCGTCACCCATCACCAGCAGCGCGACACGGTCAGCGCTCGCGGCCAGTTCGCGCCCGGTCTCCTGGCAGCGCGGCCCGGCGAGCGGTTCGCCGATGCCCAGCCCCTCGACGGGGGAGCCCGTCCAGTCCGTACGCTCCAGCAGCCAGGCGCCGACCGCCAGGGAAGGCGGCAGTTCACGCCGGGCGGGGTCGCCCTTGCCGAGGCTCACCTCCAGCGGGACGCCGAAGCCCGCGAAGGATCCGCGGGTGCCCTGCGGGTGGGGGCCCCGGCCGGACTGTTCGGCCGGGCCGAGGACGTAGAGCCGGTCGGGGCGTGCGGCGGCCAGGACGCCGAGAGCGTCGTAGCAGGCGGCACGCGCCGGTTCCATCTCGGAGGCGGCACCGCCGGCCACGTCGGGGACGAGCAGCGGCGGGCAGGGGCATACGGCTGCGGCGACAAGCATGGCGCGCAGCTTAGGCGCCGGGGGTGCCGCTTCCCACCCTGCCCGCGCCGTGACTCACCCGCCCGTGCGAGAGCGTTGGCGGCCGGCTGGACGGCGGGGATCTCATCTGCCCGCCGCCGCAGGGCGGTTCCACTGCGCCGTCGTTCCGGGTCGCGCGGAGCCGTATCCGCGGTGCCCGGTTCAGTGTGTGCCGCAGCCTCCGGTCGCGGCGGGCAGCGGCGCGGGCACGCCGACCGTGGGCAGCCCGAGCATCACGCCCTTGCCCTCCAGGGGTTCGGGGTCCGTGGCGCGACGCTCCCAGGCGTCTCCCGCGCGGGTGCGGCGCACCGCGAGCGGGGCGCCCTCGGCGAGCAGATGGTGAGGGGCGGCGTAGGTGATCTCCACGGTGACGACGTCGCCGGGGCGTACCGGCTCCAGGGGCCGGGTGAAGTGCACCAGCCGGTTGTCGGGGGCGCGGCCGGACAGGCGCTGGGTGGCGTCGTCCTTGCGGCCCTCGCCCTCGGCGACCATCAGCTCCAGAGTGCGGCCCACCTGGCGTTTGTTCTCCTCCCAGGAGATCTCCTCCTGGAGGGTCACAAGCCGTTCGTAGCGCTCCTGGACGACGGATTTGGGGATCTGCCCGTCCATCTCGGCTGCGGGCGTACCGGGGCGCTTGCTGTACTGGAAGGTGAACGCCTGCGCGAAGCGGGCTTCCCGTACGACGTGCAGCGTCTCTTCGAAGTCTTCCTCGGTCTCACCGGGGAAGCCCACGATGATGTCGGTCGACAAAGCGGCCTCGGGGATGGCGGCGCGGACCTTCTCGATGATCCCGAGGTAGCGCTCCTGGCGGTAGGAGCGGCGCATGGCCTTCAGGACGCGGGAGGAGCCGGACTGGAGCGGCATGTGCAGCTGCGGCATCACGTTGGGGGTCTCGGCCATGGCGGCGATGACGTCGTCGGTGAAGTCGCGGGGGTGCGGGGAGGTGAAGCGCACGCGCTCCAGGCCCTCGATGCGGCCACATGCGCGCAACAGCTTGCTGAACGCCTCACGGTCGCCGATGTCGGAGCCGTAGGCGTTGACGTTCTGGCCGAGCAGGGTGATCTCGCTGACGCCCTCCTCGACCAGGGCCTCGACCTCCGCGAGGATGTCGCCGGGCCTGCGGTCCTTCTCCTTGCCGCGCAGCTGCGGAACGATGCAGAACGTACAGGTGTTGTTGCAGCCCACGGAGACGGAGACCCAGGCCGCGTACGCGCTCTCGCGGCGGGTGGGCAGCGTCGAGGGGAACGCCTCCAGGGAGTCGGCGATCTCCACCTGTGCCTCTTCCTGGACGCGGGCGCGCTCCAGGAGGACGGGGAGTTTGCCGACGTTGTGCGTGCCGAAGACGACATCGACCCAGGGGGCCTTCTTCACGATGGTGTCGCGGTCCTTCTGGGCGAGGCAGCCGCCGACCGCGATCTGCATGCCGGGACGCGCGGCCTTCTTGGGGGCGAGCTGACCGAGGTTGCCGTAGAGGCGGTTGTCGGCGTTCTCCCGGACCGCGCAGGTGTTGAAGACGACGACATCGGCGGCTTCGGTCCCCTTGGGTGCCGGCACATATCCGGCGTCCTCCAGCAGACCGGCCATCCGCTCGGAGTCGTGGACGTTCATCTGGCACCCGAAGGTGCGTACCTCATATGTGCCCTTGACACCCGCTGCCTGGCTCCGGTCGCTGCTGCTCATGCGACAAGGGTAGGCGCTGGTCCGGATGCCTCTCGCGCCGGAGGCGGCCGACGGGCAGGCGGACGGCGCTCAACTGTGACGCAGATCACCGTGGTCGAATCCCGCGGGCAGCGAGAGCGTCGCCCACACCGCGTTGCCACGGGTGAGCGGAGAGCGGCGGACGCCCCACTCGCGGGCCAGTGCCGCCACTATGCACAGTCCGCGCCCGCTCTCTTCGTCGGAGTCGCCGTACCGGGGGCGTGGCACTCTTTCGTGCTCGGCCTGGTCGTGCACCTCTATGCGCAAGAGTCCGCCGCCAGCGGCTCCCCAGCCGGCCTCCGGAGCGAGGGCGGCCCGGCACACCAGGCCGGAACTGGTGGGGCAGTCGGCGTGGACGACGGCGTTGGCGGCCAGCTCGGAGAGGAGCAGGACAGCACTCTCGGTGACCCCCAGTGGCACTACGGGCTCCCGGCGGTCCTCCAGCCACCGCGTGAACACGGCGCGCGCCCGCGCGATGTGCCTCTTGCGGGCGGGGAAACCGAACTGCCAGTCCTGGGCCGCGGCCGGGCCGCGCGGGGCGAAGGCGGGGGTGGAGGCGGAGGGTGCTGCTGGGGCCCTGAAGGCGGGGGCAGCGGACACGTGAGGCGCCTTCCGTCGTACTGGTCCGGACCTTGTCGCAAGGCCGTCGAGCATGGTGTGCCCCGTCACTATGGCCCCTGGAGTCCCAGTCAGCAACCAACAGACTGCAATTTTCATTTCACGCACCGCACTCTGCCCAGGGGCCGGTTTTGCTGGCACACTCTCGCCGGTGCTGCCGCGTGCCAGGAGGTGGACGGACATGAGTCCTCCAGTACAGCCGGGAAACGGAAACCCTCCCTCCGTGCTCCGGATGGTGCTCGCGAAACGACTGCGACACCTTCGCGAGCGCGCGGGCGTCTCCCAGGAGGAGGCCGCTTCCGCCACGGAGATCGGTGTTGCCGCGCTCTGCCGGATGGAGAGCGGTGAGAGCGCGGCGCGCCCGCGCTGTCTGCGCGCGCTGCTGCGGCACTACGGGGTGTCCGGCAAGGAGAGCGAGGAGTTTCTGCGGCTCGCCGGGAAGGCGGAGGAGCCGGGCTGGTGGCACTCCTTCGAGGACGCGCTGCCCGGCTGGTTCGGCGGCTACCTCGGTCTGGAGCGCGAGGCCCGGATGCTCGCCGTATATGAACCGCACTATGTCCCGGGGCTGTTGCAGACTCCGGACTACGCCCGCACCCTGCTGCGCACCGGATTCCCCCATGAAACCGAGGAGAAGATCGAGCGCCGCGTCGCACTGCGCATGGAGCGCCGGCACATCCTCCGGCGCGAGGACCCGCCCTCGCTGTGGCTGGTGCTGGAAGAGGCCGTGCTGCGCCGGAACGTCGGCGGCCCCGCCGTCATGCGCGCCCAGCTCGACGTGCTTCTGGAGGCCGTCGGACGGGAGCACATCACGCTGCGCGTCCTGCCGCCGGGCGCGGGCCCGCATCCGGCCGCGGGCGGCCACTACGGCTATCTGCGCTTCGCCGAGCCCGGGATACCGGACATGGTCTACGTCGAGAGCCTCACCACAGCCCAGTATCTCCAGGACAGTCGGGACGTCGAGCCCTATCTGGAGGCTCACAGGAGGGCATCCGCCATGGCAGCCGAAGCCGTGCCCGATGTCGGCGCCCGGCTGAGGGAACTGCGTGAGGAGTTCGCGTGAGACCGGTGGAACGGGAGGCCCCGAGGGAGCCGCGAGGGGCAGGCGGAACGTGTCCTGACCGCCCGGGCGGTGGACCCTCCTCTCCCCTGGGCCGCCGTGGGCTGGCAGTATCCGGTCCATGGCCGCCACCCGTTCCCTTGTGAAGGAGCCTCATCCGGTGCGGCGTTCCGGCGCCGGCGGACGGCTCCGCCTCGGGCGGCGGCGCGCGCTGTGGGCGGCGGGAGCCGTCGCGGTGGTGTGCGGGCTGCTGACCTGGTGCCTGATGCCGCCTTCCCCGCCCCCGCCCGGGGGAAAGGTCATCTTCGGCACCGGCGTCCGCACCGGCGTGTACGAGCGCTACGGCACGCTTTTCAAGCAGCGCCTCTCCCGCGACCTGCCCGATGTCGATCTGCGGCTGCGGCGCAGCCAGGGCTCCGTCCAGAACGTGGAACGCGTGGCCACGGGAAAGACGGACTACACCATCACGGCATCCGACGCGCTGGCCGACTACAAGGCATCCGGTGGCAAATACGCCTCCCGTATCCGGGCGTGCGCACGGTTGTACGACGACTACATGCAGCTGATCGTGCCCAGGGACTCCCCGGTGCGCAGCGCCAAGGACCTCAAGGGCCTGCGGGTGGGGGTCGGGGAGCGGCGCTCGGGGGTCTCGCTGGTGACGGGACGGCTGCTGGAGGCCGCGGGGCTGGACATGGACCGGGATGTGCGCGCCGTACGCGCGGGCATCGACCGGATGCCGCGGCTTTTGTCCGAGGGCAGACTGGATGCCTTCTTCTGGTCCGGAGGGCTGCCCACGACGGCGATCGAGCGACTGGCCGACCGCACGGACATCCGCCTGGTGCAGCTCGGCGACCTGGTGCCGCGCCTGCACGAGATCGAGCCGGAGACCCGCTACTACCGGGCGGCGGTGCTGGCGCCCGACGCGTATCCCACGGTGCAGCGCGGCCAGTCGGTCAAGACGGTGGCGATCGCCAACTTGCTGGTGACGACGGACCGTACGGACCCGGCGCTCACGGAGGGCATCACGCGCTCCGTCATCAGGAGCAGGGATCAGATCGGCCGTGAAGTGCACGCGGCGCAGAAGGTGGACCTGCGCACCGCGATCTACACCGATCCGGTCCCGCTGCACGAGGGAGCGCGCCGCTACTACCGCTCGGTCAAGCCCTGAGACCTCTGCCGCCCGGGTAGTGGTCCCGGCCGGGCTTCGAGGCCCGCGCCCTCACGTTCCGTGCGGGGCGTTCCGCGGCACGGTGATCACCACGCGCAGGCCCCCGGGCTCGTTGTGCGCGAAGGAGAGCGTGCCGCCCGAACCGGCGAGCAGCGCACGCGTGATGGACAGGCCCAGGCCCGAGCCGGACACGTTCTGGTGCCTGCCGCTGCGCCAGAAGCGGTCTCCGACCCGCTCCAGCTCCTCGTCGGTCAGGCCGGGGCCGCCGTCTGCCGTCTCCACGGTGACGCGGTCGCCCCCCGCGGTGACGGTGACGGTGACGGAGCCCGATTCCGGGGTGAACTTCACGGCGTTGTCCACGACGGCGTCCAGCGCGCTGGAGAGCGCCACCGGATCCGCCCATCCGGTGGCGGCCGACTGCCCCTCCGTCGTCAGCTCGACGCCCTTGCGCTCGGCAACCGGCCGCCATGCCGCCACGCGCTCGGCCGCGACCTCGGCGACATCGGTGAGCACGGCATGCGCGGCGTCCGCGTGCTCGGCCAGCGCCAGGTCCAGCAGATCGTCCAGGACCTGCGCGAGCCGCTTGCCCTCCGCGCGTACGGCGGCCGACTCCTCGCTGTCCTCGGGAAGTTCCAGCGCGAGCAGCTCGATGCGCAGCAGCAGCGCCGAGAGCGGATTGCGCAACTGGTGGGAGGCGTCGGCGACGAAGGCGCGCTGCTGTTCGAGCACGTCCTCGACGTTTCCGGCCATCTCGTTGAAAGAGTCGGCGAGCCGGCGCAGCTCGGGCGGGCCACCGGAGGCGACGACGCGGGAGGTGAGCTTGCCGGTGGCGATCTCATGGGCGGCCCGGTCCAGGGTGCGTACGGGCCTGAGCACCCACCCGGTCAGGCGCAGTGCCGCGCCGATGGCGAGCAGCATCGCGGCGGCCTCACCGGCGGCGATGGCGAGCCAGCCGTGCAGGATCCGCGAACGCATCGGTCCCGTAGGTGAGTCCGTGAGGACGACGGCCGCCACATCGCCGTCCCGGATGACGGGCGAGGCCACCGCGATCCGGCCGTCCTCCTCCCAGGGCCACACCTGCGGCGGGTCGTGACTGCGGCGTCCCGCCAGCGCCTCGGCGAAGGCCCGTGCACCGTCCGAGCCGGGCTTGCCGGCGCCCTGTCCCCCGTCGCCGGGAATGCGCCAGCCCTCAGGTGAGGAGGCCATCACCCGCCCGTCGCGGTAGAAGACGCCGGCCCGAATGCCGTAGAGGGCGTGGTAGCGGTCCAGTTCCTTCTCCAGGGTGGCCTGGCGCTCGTCCGGCTGGCTGGGGGCGGTGACGAACTGGGCGAGGGAGGCGAAGCGCGCGGTGTCGTCGATCCTGTCCACCACCACGCGCTGCTGCTGGCCCCGCGCCTGGCTCACGGCGAGGGGGAAGCCGAGGGCGAGCAGCACCCCGGCCAGCAGGATGAGCAGCAGCGGAAGCAGTCGTGAACGCATCTCGTCGATCCGGCCCGGCGGGTCAGGCGCCCCGGGCGGCCATGCGGTAGCCGACCCCGCGCACCGTCTCTATGAGCGCGGGCCGCTGGAGCTTGGCGCGCAGCGAGGCGACGTGCACCTCCAGGGTGCGCCCCGTGCCCTCCCAGCTCGTGCGCCAGACCTCGCTGATGATCTGCTCCCTGCGGAAGACGACACCGGGCCGCTGGGCGAGCAGCGCCAGCAGATCGAATTCCTTGCGGGTGAGGGAGATCCGGGTGCCATCGACGCTGACCTGCCGGGTGGGCAGCTCGATGACGACGCCTCCCAGGCGCAGGGTGCCGTGCTCCGCGCCGCCCGCTCCCCTCGTCGCGCCCCCGGCGCTCGCGGTGTCGCGCGCGCCGCTTTCCGCGCCGGCGCCGTCCTCTCCGGCGCGCCGACGGCTGACCGCGTGGATACGGGCCAGCAGCTCCCCCATGTCGTAGGGCTTCACGACGTAGTCGTCAGCGCCGAGGTTGAGGCCGTGGATGCGCGAGCGGACATCGGCACGCGCGGTCACCATGATCACGGGCGTCGAGCTGGTGCGCCGGATCTTGCCGCAGACTTCGAAGCCGTCCTGGTCGGGCAGGCCGAGGTCGAGCAGGACGACGGCGAAACCCGGTGCGTCCTGCCCGCCCGCCAGCAGTTCCTGGAGCGCCTCGGCGCCGCTGCGCACATGCGTGACGTCGAATCCGTGCCGCGCCAGCACAGCGGAGAGCGCGGCGGCGACCCGGTCATCGTCCTCGACCAGCAGCAGTCTCAACCGACGCCCCTCCTGTCCTGTCCTTGTGCGAACCGCCCCTGCGGAAGATCCGACAGTGCATCCACGCCGACGGGCGCAGGTGAGTCAAGAGCCTGGTGAGCGCACGCGGACATCCGTTATACAGCCGGTACGGCGACCACGGGGCCGCCGCGAGGAGAGCCCTGGCGGGCCCGGACAGGGCCCGGGTCACGGACCCGGGCCTGGAACGGGCCCCGGCCTCCCGCCGGAGGGCCGGGGCCGAGAGCCGGGGCCGGAGGCCGGGGAGGCTCTTTCCCGCGGCGGCCCCTTTGGTCAGTCTGCCCAGTCGCGGCCAGATCGTTATGCTCAATTTCAGCTCAGATGTAATGACGGTCACGTCAACAGCTCACTAAGGTCCTCGCAACCGACGAGGACGGAGCTATACGCCGATGAGTGAAGTATCGGTGATCAAGGACGCCGGCGGCCCCGACCCGGCGACCGACAAGCTGGTCGTGCTGGACAACGTCAACAAGCACTTCGGTGCGCTCCATGTCCTTCAGGACATTGACCTGACCATCGCGCGCGGCGAAGTCGTCGTCGTCATCGGTCCCTCGGGATCCGGCAAGTCCACGCTGTGCCGCACCATCAACCGTCTGGAGACGGTCGATTCGGGCAGCATCACCATCGACGGCAAGCCACTGCCCGCCGAGGGCAAGGAGCTGGCCAGACTGCGTGCCGATGTCGGCATGGTCTTCCAGTCCTTCAACCTCTTCGCACACAAGACCGTGCTGGAGAACGTCACCCTCGGCCAGACCAAGGTCCGCAAGGCCGACAAGGGGTCGGCCGATGAGAAGGCCCGCGCCCTGCTCGACCGGGTCGGGGTCGGCAACCAGGCCGACAAGTATCCGGCGCAGCTGTCCGGCGGCCAGCAGCAGCGGGTCGCCATCGCGCGGGCGCTGGCGATGGACCCGAAGGTGATGCTCTTCGACGAGCCGACCTCGGCTCTCGACCCCGAGATGATCAACGAGGTCCTCGAAGTCATGCAGCAGCTGGCCAGGGACGGCATGACGATGGTCGTGGTCACCCACGAGATGGGCTTCGCCCGCTCGGCGGCCAACCGCGTCGTCTTCATGGCGGACGGCCGCATCGTCGAGGAGGCCACTCCCGAGCAGTTCTTCAGCAATCCGCGCAGCGACCGCGCCAAGGACTTCCTCTCGAAGATCCTGCACCACTGAGGACCGCGCCCGTTGGCGGGCGCGGCCCTCACAAGGCAGCGCCGCCGCAGCGCGTACAGAGCACCACGGGAACTCAGCGCACGCACCACAGGACGCGCGCACACCGCAGGGCCCGCACGCACCACAGAGCAGCACGCACCGCAGGGCGCTCAGAGCACCGCAGGGTGACGACGGCAGCCACCGGCTGGGCCAACGACTGTTCAAGTAAGGGATGTTCAACTATGCGATTCCACAAGACCGCCGCTTCGGCGGCCGTGATCCTGGCTCTCGCCGCCACCGCGGCGTGCGGGGGCAAGGAAGGCTCCGCCGGCGACAAGCCCAAGGACCAGACGGACGAGAAGGCGCTGCCGTCCTACCAGGTCGCCAAGGACGTCAAGGTCGACTCCCCCGTGCTGAAGAAGGCCCAGAAGCGCGGGAAGATCGTCATCGGCGCCAAGGCCGACCAGCCCTACCTCGGCTTCCAGGACCAGTCGACCAAGAAGTACTCGGGCTTCGACATCGAGATCGCCAAGATGGTCGCGGCCGACCTCGGCTTCTCCGCCAAGCAGATCGAGTGGAAGACGGTCGACTCCGGCGCCCGCGAGACCGCAGTCTCCAAGGGCGACGTGGACCTGATGATCGGCACCTACACGATCAACCCCGAGCGCAAGAAGCAGATCGACTTCGCGGGCCCCTACTTCCACGCGGGCGCCTCGCTGCTCGTCAAGAAGGACGAGAAGGCGGTCAAGGGCCCGGAGACGGTCAAGGGCAAGAAGGTCTGCTCGATCGTGGGCTCGACCCCGCTGAAGACCATCAAGGAGCCGAAGTACGGTGCCAAGGTCACCGAGCTGAGCAAGTACTCCGAGTGCGTCTCGCAGGTGCTCGACGGGCAGGTGGACGCGCTCACCACCGACGACGCGATCCTGATGGGCTACGCCGCGCAGAACCCCGGCAAGCTCAAGGTCGTCGGCAAGCCGTTCTCCGACGAGCCCTACGGCGTCGGCCTGAAGAAGGGCGACAAGGCCCTCCAGAAGGCGGTCGCCGACGCCCTCAAGGCGCACCAGGACAACGGTGACTACAAGAAGGCGTTCGAGGCGACGCTCGGCAAGTCGGGCTCGAAGCTCAAGACTCCCCCGGCCATCACCGAGAAGTGACGCCGCGCGCCCCGCTCCCCGGTGCACGAGCCGCGCGGAGCGGGGCGCCTGCCGTAGCCGTGCGGCGCGCACGCCGTGAACCCGTCCGCGCGGCGGGCCGGTTCCCGGTTCCATTTCCCGCCCCGTCGGTCTTCCCTGCCGTTCCGACGCGATTCCTCGCGGAGAATTCATGAACGTACTGCTCGACAATCTCGCGCTGTTTCGCGAGGGATTCCTCGGCACGCTGTCGTTGACCGTCGTCAGCGGCCTGCTCGCCGTGGTGCTCGGCCTGGTGATCGCCGGCTTCCGGGTCTCGCCCGTACCGCCGCTGCGGTTCTTCGGCACGATGTGGGTGACGGTGCTGCGGAACACCCCGCTGACGCTGCTCTTCCTCGTGGCGTTCTTCGTGGTGCCCAAGGTGCTCTTCCCCGGCATCAATTCCTTCGTGCTGGCGGTCCTCGCCTGCGGCTTCTACACCTCGGCCTTCGTCGCCGAGGCCGTGCGCTCAGGTATCAACACCGTTCCGCTGGGCCAGGCCGAGGCCGCCCGCGCGATCGGCATGTCCTTCACCCAGACCATGCGGATCGTGGTGCTCCCCCAGGCGACGCGCTCCGTGGTACCGCCGCTGAGCAGCATATTCATCGCCCTGACGAAGAACACGGCAATCGCCGGAGCCTTCGACAACGTCGACTTGTTCAACGTCGGGAAGACGCTGAACAACGACGGCTACGACATCGCCGTCCTCTTCATCTGGATCACCATCGGCTACCTCGTCATCACCTACGCCATCAGCGGCCTGTTCAAGCTGCTGGAAAACCGTCTGGAGGTGGCCCGATGAGTGCGAACGTCCTGTTCGACGCACCGGGCCCGAAGGCACGGGCGCGGAATATCGTCTACACCGTGGTCGGGGTTCTCGCGCTGCTCGGAATCGCCGCATGGGCCGGTATCCGGCTCTATGACAAGGGGCAGTTCGAGGGTGAACTCTGGGACATCTTCAATTACGCGGGCATCCGGGAGAACATTCTCGACGCGCTGCTCTCCACGCTGAAGGTCTTCGCGCTGGCGGGCGTTCTCTCGCTCGTCTTCGCGGTGATCCTGTGCGTCGCGCGGCTGTCCGACCACAAGCCGGTGCGCTGGGTGGCGGTCGTCTTCATCGACCTCTTCCGGTCGATCCCGCTGCTGATCACGATCTTCGCCCTGTGGGTCGGCATCATCGGCGACATGACCCCGATGTGGGCGCTCGTGCTCGGCCTGACCATCTACAACGGCTGTGTGCAGGCCGAGGTGCTGCGGGCCGGCGTCAACGCCGTGCCCAGGGGACAGGTCGAGGCCGCCTACGCCATCGGGCTGCGCAAGACGCAGGTGACGGCGACGATCCTGTTCCCGCAGGCAGTCCGGTCCATGCTGCCGACGATCATCAGCCAGCTCGTGGTCACCCTGAAGGACACCTCGCTCGGCTTCATGATCCTCTACCCGGAACTGCTCTACTCGGCGCGGCTCATCGCCAACAACACCCCGGTGGGCGGCACCTACCCGATCGTGCAGACGGTCATCGTCTTCGGCCTGATCTACATCGCGCTCTGCCTCCTCCTGGCCGCACTGGCCAACTGGATCGAGCGGCGCGGGCGCCGCTCCAAGGTGGGCATCGTGCCCGCGAAGGCGAAGGAGCTCAAGGAGACGGTGCCTTCGGAGCCGTAGGACGGCCGCGGGGGCGGTGACCGGGCGGTGACCGAAACAGTGGCCGAAGACGGCCCCTGGAAACACCGCCTGTGTTTCGAGGGCCGTCCGCGGGCATGCTCCCGGAATGTGTGCGGTCCGTGCGCCTGAGCTGTGTGGGTTCGGCGGACAACCCGGCGTGCGTCCCCGGACCGACCCGTATGCGGACCGGACCGACCCGCATACGGATACGGATACGGATACGGAACAACCGGCATGCGGATGTGAACGAACCGGCGTACGGCCGGAGACAGCGGGCCCCCGTGCCCCCCGGTCTCCGGCCGTTCGCCGTTCCCGGGCCTCACTTGACGCCCGCTCAGGCAGTGGGTTGCATACGATCGTGATCGTGCACCAGGCTCCAAGAACAGCGAACCCAGGCCCCCGTCAGCACCACCAGGGCTGTGAGGTCTCCCCGCTGTGGACCCGGTGATCGTGGTAGGCGCCGGGCCTGCCGGACTCGCACTTTCCCTTGCCCTCGCCCGGCACTCCGTACCCTCCGTCGTCCTGGACGCGACCGACGGCAGCACGCCGCCCCGCGCGGCCCGCACATGCGTGCTGCGCCCGGATACCGTAGCCCAGCTTCCGCCGCTTCCCGGGCTGCGCTGGCGCTCCTGGCGGACCCAGCGGCGGGCCCAGCTCGTCGAACGAGTCGATCTGGCACCGGACGAGGCGCCTGTGCACATCGAACAGCACGCGCTGGAGCGCGCGTTGCGCACCGCGCTGGAGCACGAGAAGCTCGCCCGGATCGTCACCGGCAGCCATGTGGACGTCCTGGAACAGGACCCACGCGGCGTCACCGCCCACACCCGCGGTCCGCAGGGCACCTGGTGGCGCGGCAGTTACGCGGTCGGCTGCGACGGAGCACGCTCCACGGTCCGCAAGCTGCTCGGTGTCCGCTTCCCCGGCAGGACCGCCGTCGAACGGCACGCGGTCGCGACCCTGCGCGTCCGGCTCCCCTGGGAGGACGAGAACTTCACCGCGATCCGGGCCGGGGTCGGGAACGGGAACGGGGGTGGGCCCCAGGGCCTGGGCGGAGCGCCGCACGGCCCGGTCGCGGCTCTTGAGCCCGGCCCCTCGGGACGGGCCGGTGGAGCGTTCGTACTCGGTACCGGTGTAGAGGCCGGGCGCGGTCCGGGCCCCGGTCACGGTCCCGAACGCGGGCACCGTGAGAGGGCAGACCGGGAAGAGGCGGAGGCCAGGGAGTCCAGGCGGGCCGGGGAAGGCGGGTTCGGGCGCTCGGGTGAGCCGGCGGGGTGGGAGTGGGGCGGCGCGGGAGCCGCTCTGCTGCACCGGGACCCGGGCGGGACGCCGGGCGAGGTGACGGCCCGCCCGCTCCCCCAAGGACTGTGGCGCCTGGACTGGCTGCTGGCGCCGCGCGGGGGCCTGGTGACACCCGAGGAAATGCTGGAGCGCGTCGGCGACGCCCTGTCGGTCTGGTCCCAAGAAGCCCTCACATACGGCCCCAACGGCCCCCGCAAGGGTACGTCCCCCACCAGCGGCGCCAGGACGAACCGGGGCACAGGGGCGGGCGGGGGCGCACGCGGCGCCGGTAGCGCGGGGGGCGGCCTCGGTGGTGTGGGGGGCAGCGGCAGTGCGGGAGGCGGCATCGGCGCGTACGAACTGGTCGACACCGGGGTGCACACCTCGCACCAGCGGCTGGCCAGGCACTGGCGCGCAGATCGCGTCTTCCTCGCGGGGGACGCCGCACATCTGACAGGCGCGCTGGGTGTGCAGTCCATCGACGAAGGGCTGCGGGATGCGGCCAACCTCTCCTGGAAGCTCGCGATCGCCTGGCACGACGGCCACCACGGCGCAGCAGACACGCTGCTGGACAGCTACGAGACGGAGCGGCGCGGCGCCCTCGCCCACCGGCTGCGTTCCGTGGACCAGGCAATCGCTGTGGTACGGCGCGGGGGCGGACTGCGCGCCCTGCTGCCCGGCGGGGGCGCCCGCTCGCATCTCGGACTGCTGACCGACGGCCATCTGGGTCGCGGGCTCATCGGAGCGCCCCCGGCGTACGCGCGCACACCGCTGGCACCTCCGAGCGCTTCGGTGAGCGGAGTGCCCGTCGGCACGGCCCCGGGCGCCCCGGTACACGATGTGCCGGTCACCGCGTCCGACGGCGCCCGGGGCAGACTCCGTGACTGGCTGGGCGGCCCGGGCGGCGAACTGCTGGTGGTGCTGGTGGCGCCCGGCACCGGAGTGTGGGACAGCCGCCACTGGCTGTCGGCGGGCATGATGCCCGAGCTGGCCGCGCTGGTTGCCGAACTGCCGCTGCGCGCCACGCTGCTGGTGGCCGAGAGCTACCCGGAAGCCGCGGCCCATACGGTGCTGGCCGTCCGCGCCGACGGCCACTTGGCCGCCGCCGTCCCCGCCGGCCGCACCACGGAACTGCGCACCTGCGCGGAGGCCGTGCGCGGTGGCACCGGCCGGCAGATCGAAAGGGCGAGCGGCGGAGGACTCAACAGGGGCTCCGATGGCGCACGTTGAGGGGCCCGCCGCCGACACCTGCGGCCTGTCATCGCGATGGGATACCGGGGCGGACCAACGCGAGCCCGCCCGCCCCAACGCCCCTGGACACCGGCACGGCGGGCCGGCTAACCAGCCACGTGCCCCCGGCCGCCACCGGCCCCACGCACCGCCAACCTCCGCGCGCCGACGGAGACCACGGCGATGACGCTGAGGCTGAGGACGAGCCCGGGTGACAGCATCCCCAAGGCGACCCGCCCCTCGTCTCCGCCGACGAACAGCGGGAGCGGGGCAGCGAAAAAACACAAGGATCCCGGCGGAATGTCACCATAGGCCGCCACCGGCAGACCGCCACCGTCTAAATGCCGGGCAGGTGCTCCTCAAGCGACTCCGGGTCCTCTCCTTCCTCCTCCAGCGCCTGCCGGACGACGCTCAGCGCGAGCCCTTCCGAATAGCCCTTGCGAGCCAGCATTCCGGCCAGGCGCCGCAGCCGCTTGTCTCTTTCCAGGCCCCTGGTGGAGCGCAGCTTGCGCTCCACCAGAGCGCGGGCCGTCTCCTGTTCGCGCTCCGAGTCCAGTTGGCCGACCGCTTCGTCGATCACCGTGGACTCCACGCCCTTGGTACGCAGCTCACGGGCGAGCGCGCCACGGGCCAAGCCCCTGCTGTGGTGCCGGGATTCCACCCACGCGGCAGCGAAGGCACCGTCGTCGATGAGGCCGACCTCTTCGAGTCTGGCCAGCACCTGCTCTGCCGCCTCCTCGGGCACTTCCCGCTTCCGGAGCGCGTCCGCGAGTTGCTGTCGGGTGCGCGGGGTACCGGTGAGAAGTCGCAGGCAGATGGCCCTGGCCCGCTCCACCGGGTCCTGCGGCTCCTGTGCCCGGCCGCCCCGCTCCCCCTTTTCGGGGCGGCCCTGTCTCCCCCGCCCGCCCCGTGAGCTGCGAGGCGCATGCGGTGATCCCGCTCCGGCCCTCGACGAAGCGGGATCACCGCCGTCCTGGTGATCGGCCGCCGGCCCCTCGGTCCGGCCCGAACCGGCCGAAGAACCGTGGCGTTCCGCGTGCACTTGCTCGTACGCGTACTCGTACTCCGGCCAGTCGCTGCGCCGCGTCACGGACTAGCTCTTGGCCGCGGCGGTCTTGGTGGCCTTGCTCGTCTTGGCTGTCTTGCCGGCCGCCGGGGCCGGGACGGTCTTGGCCGCCGCGTCCGTGCCCTCGCCCGGAGTGCCCGCTGCCGAGGCCGGGGCCGCCGGGTCGGTCGCGCTCCCCGCGGCGTCCGCCCCGGGCTCAGCGGCCGGCTCTTCCGGCTGCACGCCGATGCCGAGCTTCTCCTTGATCTTCTTCTCGATCTCGTTGGCGAGGTCGGGGTTGTCCTTGAGGAAGTTGCGGGAATTCTCCTTGCCCTGGCCGAGCTGGTCGCCCTCGTAGGTGTACCAGGCACCGGACTTGCGGATGAAGCCGTGCTCCACACCCATGTCGATCAGTCCGCCCTCGCGGCTGATACCCATGCCGTAGAGGATGTCGAACTCGGCCTGCTTGAAGGGGGGCGCGACCTTGTTCTTGACGACCTTGACGCGGGTGCGGTTGCCGACGGCGTCGGTGCCGTCCTTCAGCGTCTCGATCCGTCGGATGTCGAGCCGCACGGAGGCGTAGAACTTCAGCGCGCGGCCACCGGTGGTGGTCTCCGGCGAGCCGAACATGACACCGACCTTCTCGCGGAGCTGGTTGATGAAGATCGCGGTGGTCTTGGACTGGTTGAGCGCACCGGCGATCTTCCTCAGCGCCTGGCTCATCAGCCGGGCCTGGAGGCCGACATGGGAGTCGCCCATCTCGCCCTCGATCTCAGCACGGGGAACCAGCGCGGCCACCGAGTCGATGATGATCAGGTCGAGCGCGCCGGAACGGATGAGCATGTCGACGATTTCGAGGGCCTGCTCGCCATTGTCCGGCTGCGAGAGGATCAGTGCGTCGGTATCGACCCCGAGGCGCTTGGCGTACTCGGGATCCAGGGCGTGCTCGGCGTCCACGAAGGCGACCGTGCCGCCGGCCTTCTGCGCGTTGGCCACCGCGTGCAGGGTCAGGGTGGTCTTACCGGAGGATTCGGGGCCGTAGACCTCCACGACCCGGCCGCGTGGCAGGCCGCCGACGCCCAGGGCGACGTCGAGGGCGGTCGAACCGGTGGGGATGATCTCGACCGGCTCGTTGGGCCGCTCGCCCATGCGCATCACGGCGCCCTTGCCGAATTGCCGTTCAATCTGGGCGAGAGCGGCATCGAGTGCCTTCTCGCGGTCGGTTCCTGCCATGGGGGCCACCCGGTTGGTTGCTTGAGTCGATCGCTTCACGTCAAACGACGCTAGCGCCTGCCACTGACAATCGGTCCGGCCGCTCGGCCCGGACCCGCGCTCCTCCGGCCCCGGCCCGAGTGGTCGGGCTCGCCGGAACACCCATAAGAATCGATGTTCGATTTCTGCGTCAAGTCACCCCTCCAACCTGTGGATAACCAGGAAACCAGCAGGTCACGGGGGTAGAGCAGGGGTTCAGGAGCGGCGTCGCCACCGCCGCCGGGGGCCCTTTTCACCCCTCGAACCCCGCCTGGCGCGGACGTCCGTCACGTCGTAGCGCCTCACATAAGCGCCCAGAAATCCCTGGAGTGTCGCCGTCGCCGGGATCGCGATCAACGCGCCCGCCACTCCCAGGAGCGAGGTACCCGCGATCACCGATCCGAAGGCGACAGCGGGGTGGATGTCCACGGTCCTGGCGGTGATACGCGGCTGGAGCACATAGTTCTCGAACTGCTGGTAGACGACGACGAACGCCAGTACCCACAGCGCGGACCAGGGATCGACGGTGAACGCGAGCAGCATCGGCAGCGCCCCCGCCAGATACGTGCCCACCGTCGGCACGAACTGGGAGACCACCCCCACCCAGGCCGCCAGCGCCGCCGCATAGGGCACCCCGAGCAGCAGGAGGAAGACGTAGTGCGCCACTCCGGAGATCAGGGCCATCAGCGCCCGTGAGTAGATGTAGCCGCCGGTCTTGGCCACCGCGATCTCCCACGCCCGCAGCACCTCCGCCTGATGTGCCGGGGGCAGCATCGAGCACAGTGCCATCCGCAGCCGGGGCCCGTCGGCCGCGAAGTAGAAGGTGAACAACACCACCGTCAACAGTTGGAAGACCCCGCCCAGCACGGTCGCCGAGATCCCCCACACGTTCTGCGCTCCACTGCGCAGGGAGCCGCGCACCCAGTCGGAGTGGATGACATCCGACTGGAGCTTGTGGGCATCGAGACGGGTGTGGAAGGTCGCGTTGATCCAGCTGATGACGTCACTGACGTAGGCGGGCAGGTTGTCGACAATCCTGGTGATCTGGTCGGCGAGGAGCGAGCCGAGAGCGGCGAAGAAGCCCGCCCCGGCGACCAGCACCACCAGGGAGACCACGGCCGTCGCCGGACCGCGCCGCATCCCCCGCCGGGCGAGGCCATCGATCGCGGGCTCCATGGCCAGCGCCAGGAAGAACGCCATCAGGACGTTCAGCAGCAGCCCGAGAGTCCTCAGAAAGGCCCAGCCGAGGAGTTGGTAGGCACCGACCAGCGCCAGCGCGAGTGCGAAGGCCCGCGGCAGCCAGCGGGGCATCCGGGACGCCCCCGCCGCGGGGCCACCGGGCAATGCCGCGTTCACGTCCGCGTCTTCGCGTCCGCTCCCTTCGCGGCGGTGAAGGTGCCCCTCGCTGGGACCGGTCTCTTCCCGGTCGTGACCGCGCCCCTCGCTCTGGCCGTCCCGGCCGCCGTCGTCTGATGCACCCATCGGGCAAGTTTCGCGCTCCGGGACAAAACACCCGCTCATGGCTCGCTCGTGTCGGGAGCCTCGGACCCGCCACCGGCGCCACCGTGCGGTAGCGGACCTCGGCCCCCGGACCGGGTCCCCGCCCCCCATCCCCGGCAGGAGCGCCGCGCTCCGTGGCCCGTCCGGACTCCGGCCCTCCCGGCCGCGGCGCCGGACATCGGACTGCGGGTGGCCGCACCTTGGAGCCGCCGGCAGTTCAGGCCCTGGAACGCCGCGTTCTCCGGCTCAGCGCCGCTCCGCGGACATGATTCAGCGCCACTCCGCGGATCCGGCTCAGCGCTTGCTCGCAGGAACGCCCATCACCGCGCACACCACCCGCCAGACGTCCTTCGCCTCCCAGCCGGCCGCGAGCGCCTCATGAACGGTCCGGCCGCCGAGTTCGGACATCACGTAATCGCGCGCGAAGGAATCGGCGTACGTCTCACCGAAGTGATCCGCCATTCGCTCCCAGAAGACCGTCAACCGCATGCGTCCATTATCCCGCCCTCCGGGTTGGCTCCAGTCCGTGGCCGTGACCCGGCCGCCGCGCGCGCCTACGGTCGGAGGATGGCTCCCTCTGGATCGACTCCTCTCTCCCGTGCCGAACACTTCATCTGGCTGACGGCGCGCGTGCTGGAGCAGCGGCGCTTCGAACACCATTTCCTGGACGGCGACCCCGACACCGTCGAGACCGCCCTCGATGCCTACCGCAACGCCGATGGCGGCTACGGCCACGCACTGGAGCCCGACCTGCGCGGCCCGGTCAGCCAGCCGCTGCACACGGCAGCTGCCCTCCACGTGCTGGACGACATCGGGCGCTGCTCCGGACAGCGGGTGGAGCGCATCGGGCGCTACCTGACGGCCGTCTCCACCTCGGAGGGCGCGCTGCCCGCCGTGCACCCGTCGCTGCGCGGGTATCCGGCGGCGCCCTGGATCCCGGTCGTGGACTCCCCGCCGAGTGCCCTGCTCGCGACCGGCCCGGTAGTCGGCACGCTGCACCGCAACAGCGTCTGGCACGCCTGGCTGTTCCGCGCGACGGACTACTGCTGGCACACCATCGAGTCCCTGGAAAAGACCCACCCCTACGAGGTGCGCGCGGCGCTCGCCTTCCTGGACGGAGTCCCCGACAGGCGACGCGCCGAGGCCGCCGCCGACCATCTGGGCACACTGGTGCGCGAGCAGCGGCTGGCCGTCACAGACCCGGATCACGAGGAGGACTTCCCCGTCCCGGAGGGCTACGCGTCCACGGAGCACCACTACGTGACCGACTTCGCGCACACCCCGGATTCGTTGGCCCGGCGCTGGTTCACCGAGAACGAGCTGGAGCGCGGCCTCGACCACCTGCTGCGCCGCCAGCAGGAGGACGGCGGCTGGAACATCACCTGGCGCCGCTGGGCCCCCGGGACGGAGCTGGAGGGGCGCCCCCTGGTGACCCTGGAGGCGCTGCTGACCCTGCGCGCCTACGGGCGGCTCTGAGGCGAGGTTCCTCAGTGCGCTCCGGAAACGGAACCACCCGCCACGCCCGTCCCTCCCCGTCCTGGTCCGATTCCTGCTCCAGCTCCAGGCGTACCTCTCACGCGGCGTCCACCCGACCGGGACCGGCGGACGCCGCGTGAGGGCGGGGAGGCGTCTAACCCAGCGCCCGGGCACCCGCGGTGACCAGCACGGCAGCCGCTACGACCACCAGGAAGGGAGCGCGCAGCAACAGCGCGCCGGCAGCCGCCGAGAGGCCGGCCGTACGGGCGTCGAGGGTCAGCGCGGCCTCCTCGCTGAATGTCTGCTGCGCTATCAGCGCGGCCAGCAGCGCCACCGGCAGCAGAGCTGCCAGCCGCTTGGTGAGTGGTCGTTCCAGCGCTCCTGCGGGGACCGACAGGCCGAGCAGCTTCACCAGATAGCAGCCGACGATCGTCGCCCCGATCGCGATCCACACGCTCACCGGGAGCCCCCCTTCTTCGCCTGCCGCTCCTGGCCCGGCCCGTTTTCGTCCTTCATCCGGTGCCGGTGTGGGTGTGGGTCCTGCGCGGACACGTTTTCGTCCTCCATCCGGTCGGCTTCTTCTTTCCTCGCCCGGCCACGAGGCAGTGCCCAGCCGTGTACCAGCAGCACCACGGGCGCGGCCAGCGCCGCTACCAGTACCGGCACTCCGGCGGGAAGTACCGGCAGCAGGCCAAGGCCCAAGACGACGGCGAGTCCGGCAGTTGCCCGCTCCACACCGGTGCGGACCATGGGGGCGAGCAGCGCGAGGAAGACGGCGGGGCCGGCGGCGTCCAGGCCCCACGCGTCGGTGTCCCCCAACGCCTCGGCACCCAGGGCGCCGCACAGCGTGGTGAGGTTCCACAGGGTGAAGATCGAGGCGCCCGTGACGGTGAAGCCGAGCCTGACGGCATGCCGGCTCCGCTGGGCGAGCGCGACGGCGGTGGTCTCGTCGATCACCCAGTGGGCCGCCGCGAGACGCGCCCCTGGCCGCAGCCCGAGCAGGGCGGACAGGCGCAGCCCGTAGAAGGCGTTTCTGGCGCTCAGGAAGAAGGCGCCCACCGCGGCCGTCAGCGGGGCTCCTCCGGCGGCCAGCGCGCCGACGAGCGCGAACTGCGAGGCCCCGGTGAACACGAAGAGGCTGAGCGCGCAGGTCTGCGCGACGCTGAGCCCGGCACCGGCCGAGGTCACTCCGAACGCGAAGCCGGACAGCCCGACGGCGACGCCGACGCCCAGCGCGTCCCGGATGACGGCGCGGTCGCCCTCTCGCGGATCACGGACCCCGCTGCCCGGTTGGTCCGGTCCGCCTGCCTCACCGGGTACGGCGCCGGGCGCGGTGGCCGCCTCATCCGGTGTGTGTTTCCGTGCGGCATCCGGCTTCGCGTCCCGAGTGGCTTCATCCGGTGCGGGGGAGGCCGCCACGGTGTCCCGGGCCTCCGGAGGGTCGAAGGTCTCTCTTTGGTGTGGCACGGCGTCACACTAGAAACTCGCACGTCAGTGCGTCTTGTACGTTTTTGCGCGACCGCGCTGGTAGGCGCCGGGCGGAACACCGATCACGCGGCCGAAGTGCCGCGTGAGATGCGACTGGTCGGTGAAGCCCACCGCGGTGGCGGCCTCCGCCGAGGTATGCCCGTGGTCCAGGAGCGTGCGCGCCCTGCGCACCCGGGCGTCGGTCAGCCAGGTGTGCGGCGGCATACCGTATTCGGCGCGGTACGCGCGCAGCAGCGCGAACGAGCCGGTGCCCAGTTCGCTCGCCAGTTCCTCCAGGGACGGCGGGTCCGCCATCCGTTCCTCCAGAACGGTCCGCGCCCGCCGCGCGTGGAGCGCGCCTGCGGTGCGCGGGACGCGCCGGGGCAGTGGTCCGCCGTGCTCCCGCAGGATGCGGGCGATCATGACACGCATGAGGCTGTCGGCGGCCAGCCCGTTGCCCTCCTCGACGGCGCGGTGCACCGCGTGGACGTAGCGCGCCGCGACCGGGTCCTCGGCGACGGGCCTGACGAATCCCGGAGTTCCCCGGATGGTCGTCGTTTCCGCGGCGATGTCCGCGACGAGCCGGGGAGCGGGGTAGAGGACGCTGTAGCGCCAGCCCTCGGGCACCCCGGCGTGACCCGTGTGCGTCGTGTCAGGGTTGATCAGGGCGAGTGTTCCCGGCCGCGCGTAGTGCACGCTTCCGCCGTGGTGGAACGCCTCCACGCCCTCGGATACGGCAGCGATCACATACGCCTCGTGCGTGTGTCGGGTGAACGTCTTTTCGATGTAGCGGGCGCGCAGCAGATCCACATGCGGCAGTTCCGGGGACTGCCAGTAGCGCGCGCTCTCCCCAGCGGTCATGTGCCCATTGTCTGGAGGCGCCCGGTCCTCCCGGCTCCCGGGCGCCGGTTCCAGGAGGCAGGATCCGGGCCCCCGGCTCCTGGAACCGGCGCTCCCCCGGCCCGACCTCGCGCGGGCCGGGCCCCGGGCCGCTCCCCACCACCCCCGGGCCGCTCCCGGAGCCGCTGTCAGTGCCGTGCTGCACGATGGGGGGCATGGGTCGGACATCGGCGCTGGACGCCTTCTCACCAGCGACTCGTGCGTGGTTCACGGGTGCCTTCAGCGAGCCCACCTCCGCGCAGGAGGGGGCTTGGCGTGCCCTGACCGAGGAGTCGGACGCGCTGGTGGTGGCCCCGACCGGCTCGGGCAAGACTCTGGCGGCCTTTCTCGCCTCGCTGGATGCCCTGGCTGCCACTCCGCCGCCCGCCGACGCTCTCAAGCGCTGCCGGGTGCTCTACGTCTCCCCGCTCAAGGCCCTCGCGGTGGATGTGGAGCGGAACCTGCGCAGCCCGCTGACCGGCATCCGGCACGAGTCGCTCCGGCTCGGGCTGCCCGAGCCGGAGATCAAGGTCGGCATCCGCTCCGGTGACACCCCGGCGACGGAGCGCAGGTCCCTGGCCCGCCGCCCCCCGGACATCCTGATCACCACCCCCGAGTCGCTCTTCTTGATGCTGACCTCCAGCACGAGGGACGCGCTCGCGGGCGTCGAGACCGTCATCCTGGACGAGGTGCACGCGGTGGCGGGTACCAAGCGCGGCGCGCATCTCGCACTCTCCCTGGAGCGGCTCGACCAGCTCCTGGAGCGTCCCGCGCGCCGCATCGGCCTGTCGGCGACGGTACGCCCGGTCGACGAGGTGGCCCGCTTCCTCTCCCCCCGGAGGAACGCGGCGATCGTCCAGCCCGCCTCCGGCAAGGAGTTCGCGCTCTCGGTCGTCGTCCCGGTGGAGGACATGGGCGAGCTGGGCAGCTCACCGGCGCAGGACGCGGCGGGGCCCTCGTCCGGCGGCCCCGGCGGCGGTGGCAAGCCGTCGATCTGGCCGTCCGTCGAGGAGCGGATCACCGACCTCATCCAGGAGCACCGCTCCACCATCGTGTTCGCCAACTCCCGCCGCCTGGCCGAGCGGCTGTGCAACAGGCTGAACGAGATCGCGTACGAGCGGGCCACCGGCGAACCGATGCCCGAGGACCACTCCCCGGCGGAGTTGATGGGCAATGCGGGCGCCGTCACGGGCGCCCCGCCCCTGCTCGCCCGTGCGCACCACGGGTCGGTCTCCAAAGAGCAGCGCTCACAGGTCGAGGAGGACCTGAAGGCGGGGCGGCTGCCGGCGGTGGTGGCCACCTCCAGCCTGGAGCTGGGCATCGACATGGGCGCCGTGGATCTGGTCATCCAGGTCGAGTCGCCGCCCTCGGTCGCCTCGGGGCTCCAGCGCGTGGGCCGGGCCGGCCACCAGGTCGGCGCCGTCTCCGCAGGGGTGGTCTTCCCGAAATACCGCGGCGACCTGGTGCAGTCCGCCGTGGTCACCGAACGGATGCGCGAAGGCGCTATTGAGGCGCTCCGCGTCCCCTCCAACCCGCTGGACGTCCTCGCACAGCAGATCGTGGCCATGGCCGCCGCCGACACCTGGGACGTGGATGAGCTGCTGGCTCTGGTGCGCCGCGCGGCGCCCTTCGCCGCCCTCCCTGAGTCGGCGTACGTCTCGGTGCTGGACATGCTCGCCGGCCGCTACCCCTCCGACGCGTTCGCCGAGCTGCGCCCCCGCCTGGTGTGGGACCGGGTGGCGAACACGGTCAACGGCCGGCCCGGCGCGCAGCGGCTCGCGGTCACCTCCGGGGGCACCATTCCCGACCGTGGCCTGTTCGGGGTGTTCCTGGCCGGTGCCGACCCGAAGAAGGGCGGGGGCCGGGTCGGCGAGCTGGATGAGGAGATGGTCTACGAGTCCCGCGTGGGCGACGTCTTCACCCTGGGCACCACGACATGGCGGATCGAGGACATCACCCGCGACCGAGTGCTGGTCACCCCGGCGCCAGGGGTGCCCGGCAGACTGCCGTTCTGGAAGGGCGATCAGCTGGGCAGGCCCTTGGAGCTGGGCAGGGCGCTGGGCGCCTTTCTGCGGGAGATCGGCTCCCTCACCCGCGAGCGGGCCGAGGAGCGGCTCGCGGCCTCTGGTCTGGACGCGCTGGCGGTCACCAATCTTCTGGCCTATCTCGATGAACAACGCGAGGCCGCAGGCCATGTCCCCGACGACCGGACGATCGTCGTCGAGCGCTTCCGCGACGAACTGGGCGACTGGCGGATCGTGGTGCACTCCCCCTTCGGCGCCCAGGTCCACGCCCCCTGGGCGCTGGCCATCGGCGCCAGGCTGACCGAGCGCTACGGCATGGACGCACAGGTCATGCACGCGGATGACGGACTCGTGCTGCGCCTGCCCGACGCCGAACTGATGGGCCTCGACCTTTTCGGCTTCGAGGAGGATCCGGCTCCTCTCACAGCGGCCGAGGCGTCTCTCACGGGGGCCGGGGAATCCCGCTCCGGTCCCGCCGGAAGGGCCGCTCCCGCACGGGGTGCTGCCCCTTCCGGGGGCCCCGCTCCCGCGCGCGATCTGCCGGTCGATCCCGACCAGCCCCCGCTCGGAGTCTCCGATGTGCTCTTCGACAAGGGAGAGATCGAGCAGATCGTGACCGACCAGGTCGGCGGCTCGGCGCTGTTCGCCGCCCGGTTCCGCGAGTGCGCCTCGCGCGCGCTGCTGCTGCCCCGGCGCAACCCGGGCAAGCGCACGCCCCTGTGGCAGCAGCGGCAGCGCGCCTCGCAGCTGCTTCAAGTGGCGGGTGAGTTCGGCTCGTTCCCGATCATTCTGGAGGCCGTCCGTGAGTGCCTCCAGGACGTGTTCGACGTGCCCGGCCTGACCGAGCTGATGGGTGACATCGAATCCCGCCGCGTCCGGATGGTGGAGGTCACCACCCCTGAACCGTCGCCGTTCGCACGCTCGTTGCTGTTCGGCTATGTCGCGCAGTATCTGTACGAGGGCGACTCCCCGCTGGCCGAGCGCCGCGCCGCGGCCCTCTCGCTGGATTCCCGGCTGCTGTCCGAGCTGCTGGGCCAGGCCGAGCTGCGCGAGCTGCTGGATGCCGATGTGCTCCACGAATTGGAGCGCGAGCTTCAGTGGCTCACCGAAGAGCGCCGCGTCAAGGACGCCGAAGGCGTGGCCGACCTCCTGCGCCTGCTGGGCCCGCTCACCACCGCGGAGCTGACCGAGCGCGGCGCCGAGCGGGCCTGGGCCGCGGAGCTGGAGTCGGCCCGCCGCGCCATCCGGGTACGCCTGGCCGGCCAGGAGCACTGGGCCGCGATCGAGGACGCCGGCCGGCTGCGGGACGCGCTGGGGGCCGCGCTGCCGGTCGGCGTACCGGAGGCGTTCACCGAGCCGGTGGCCGACCCGCTGGGCGATCTGCTCGCGCGCTATGCCCGCACACACGGCCCGTTCACCTCCGCCGACGCCGCCTCCCGGTTCGGGCTGGGCACGGCCGTGGCGGATGGGGCGCTGCACCGGCTGACGGCCGGCGGGCGGCTGGTGCAGGGCGAGTTCCACCCTTCCGGGGTCGGCCAGGAGTGGTGCGACGCGGGCGTGCTGCGCCGCCTGCGCCGCCGCTCGCTGGCCGCACTGCGGCATGAGCTGGAGCCGGTGGCCCCGACCGCTTTGGCCGCGTTCCTCCCGCAGTGGCAGCATCTGGGCACCGGCAGTCTGCGCGGTGTCGAGGGCCTGTTGCGCACCGTGGAGCAGCTCCAAGGCGCTCCTGTCCCGGCCTCCGCCGTGGAAAAGCTGGTCCTGCCGGGCCGGGTGGCGGACTACGCGGCGCCGATGCTGGATGAGCTGACCGCCTCGGGGGAGGTCGTCTGGGCGGGCGCCGGCGCGCTTCCGGGCAAAGACGGCTGGCTTTCGCTGTATCCGGCCGAAACGGCACCGCTGTTGCTGCCGCCACCGCATCCACTGGAGCTGACGCCGGTTCACCAGGCGGTGCTGGCCGCATTGGAGGGCGGCTACGGCCTCTTCTTCCGGCAGATCGCCGAGCGCGTGCGCGGCGGAGGCGGCCGTGACGGCAGCGGCGGCCATCCGGAGGCTACGGATCCGCAGCTCGCCGAGGCCCTGTGGGACCTGGTGTGGTCGGGCCGCGTCACCGGAGACACTCTCGCCCCGCTGCGGGCCCTCCTCGGCTCGGGTCGCACGGCCGGCTCGACGGCGCACCGCGCCAAGAGGCCCGCGCCGCGCGGGCGTTACGGCTCCTTCACCGCCGCCGCAGTCGCGGCGGGCACGGGTGCGGGCCGCCGCGCACCGGGCCGGGCGCCGCACCAGGCGCCGCCGACCGTCGCCGGGCGCTGGTCCCTGCTGCCCGCGCCCGAAAGCGAACCCACCCACCGGGCCCACGCGCTGGCTCGCACACTGCTGGACAGGCACGGGGTGGTGACGCGCGGAGCGGTTGCGGCCGAGGGCGTCGAGGGCGGCTTCTCCGCCGCTTACCGCGTGCTGTCGGTCTTCGAGGAGAGCGGCCAGGCGCGTCGCGGGTACGTCGTCGAGGGGCTGGGCGCCGCCCAGTTCGCGATGGACGGAGCCGTCGACCGGCTGCGCGCGGTGAGCACGGCGAAGGAACGCGACGGGGGCGAAAGCGCTCCGGGGCCCGGCCGTTCTGCGCCGCGTGCGCTCGTGCTGGCGGCGGCCGACCCGGCGAACGCCTACGGCGCGGCACTCCCCTGGCCGGCGCCCCCGCAGGGCGCCACCCACAAGCCGGGCCGCAAGGCGGGCTCCCTCGTCGTTCTGGTGGACGGCGCCCTGACGCTGTATGTCGAACGCGGTGGCAAGACGATGCTTGCCTGGGCGAACGGCCCCGAGGCACCGCCGAATCCGGACGGCGGAAGCACGGGCTCCAGCCCGGCGGAGGGCGCCGCTGCCGGATCGTACGGCTACGACGCGGATGCGGGAGCCGCCCGGATCGCCGCCGCCGTCGAGGCCCTTGCCCGCGCGGCCCGCAGGGGCGCGCTGGGCACCGTCACGGTCGAACGGGTCAATGGGACAGCCGCGCTCTCCTCACCCCTCAGCGCGGCCCTGGAGTCGGCCGGCTTCCACCCCACCCCTCGCGGCCTGCGGCTGCGCGCCACGTAGGGCCCTGCGCGGCGGCCGGTGAGGCGAACCGCGCCGGCCTCTCCGTCGGCCCCCCGTCCTCGAACACCAGGAGGCGGCGCGAGCCTGGCGCCCGTCACTCCGCGTCGTACTCCTCGGCCTTCAGCATCATCCTCCGCAACAGTCCCGCGATCAGCCGCCGTTCATCGGAGTCGAGGCTGCTCAGCAGGCGGTACTCCTCGTGCCCCACAGCGTCTATCGCCGCCAGCCACGCGGCGTGCCCCTCGTCGGTCAGCGTGACCTCGACGCTTTCGGGGTCCACATCCGAGGAGGCGCACCGCACATACCCGCGCTCCTCCAGCCCGTCCAAACGCCCCGTCAAGGAGCTGGGGGGCAGCCCCATGTCCGACGCGAGATATACATCGGTGGCGCTGCCGTCGCGGCCCACGAGCGCGTGCAGGGTGTCGTACTCGTGCCGGTGCAGCCCGATCTCGGTCAGTGACTTCTCCCGCACCCAGCGCAGATGGTCGCTCAGCAGCTGGATCCGGGTGACGGAACCCTCGACGTCCCGGTCGAGGTCGGGGAGCACCGGCTGCCACCTGTCCAAGTGGTCGTCGATGCGATCCCGCAGTTCCTCTTCGTCCCAGTCGAAGTCGTGCGCTTCATCCGCTCCGTCCACTTCAAGCGCGTCGTGCTGTCGTTCGTATCCCCACTGGCCCATGGCGGGATCGTATCCCTGAGTTCAGCCCCTGTTGAAAGCCTCGAAGACAACAAACCCCTCACGACCGGCCGTCGCGCACCGCGCCACGGTCCCCGCTGTCAACGCGCCCCACGTCACTACCGCCCGGATCGGCGCACGCCCGTCTCAGCGCACCCCTGCGCCGGCCACATGCCGATGTCAGTGCGCCCTGCGACCATGGGCGCATGCCCGAAGGAGACACGGTCTGGCGTACGGCGCACGCCCTGGACGCGGCGCTGGCGGGCCACGCGCTGGTCCGCACGGACTTCAGGGTGCCCCGCCTGGCAGCCGTCGATCTCTCCGGCCGCACCGTCTTGCAGGTGGCACCGCGAGGAAAGCACCTCCTCACCCGCCTGGAAGGCGGCCTGACGCTGCACTCGCACCTCGGAATGGAGGGCACCTGGCGCCTGACCGAGAACCCGCCGCCCGCGGCCCGGCAGCCGGACACACCTGGAAGACCGGGCACCCCGCGTACCGCCCCGCCCCTGCTCGGCGGCTCCGGTCCCGCTCACCAGATCCGCGCCGTCCTGATCACCGACCGCCACACCGCGACCGGATACCGCCTGCCGGTGCTCGAACTGGTGCGTACCGCCGAGGAGTTCTCCGTCGTCGGACACCTCGGCCCTGACCTGCTGGGCCCCGGCTGGGACCCGGCCGAGGCCGAACGGCGGCTGCTCCAGGACCCTGACCGCCCCTTGGCCGAGGCGCTGCTCGACCAGCGAAACCTCGCCGGAATCGGCAATGTGTACGCGGCCGAGCTGTGCTTTCTCGCCCGCACCTCCCCCTGGACACCCGTGGGTTCGCTGCCACCACACCTCCCCTCCCGGCTGCTGACCGTGGCCAAGCGGCTCCTGGAGGCCAACAAGGACCGCAAGGTACGGCGCACCACCAACGGCCGCCGTGCCGACCGGAATCTGGCGGTCTACGGACGTGAGCACCGCCCCTGCTATCGATGCGGCACCCCCGTACGCACGGGCCACTACGGGCCCTCCGAACGCATCCGCACCATCTGGTACTGCCCGCACTGCCAGCCGGGCCCACCAGACAATTGACGGCCCGTCAGTTCTGCTCGTACGGTCTTTCCCCATGACCGTCACGGCGTACGACCTGACCGGCCGGACCGCCCTCGTCACCGGCGCCGCCGGCGGCATCGGCCGCGCCTCAGCGGTGCTGCTCGCCCACGCGGGCGCCGCCGTACACTGCGCCGACCGCGACGAGGAGGGTCTGGCCTACACCGCCGCCCTCATCACCCGCGCCGGCGGGACCGCGCACGCCCATCCGCTCGATGTGACCGACCGCTCCGCGCTCGCCGAGGCCGTCGAGGCGGCCGTCCGTACCGGCGGCAGACTCGACATCGCGGCGGCCATCGCCGGGATCATGCACCGCAGTAGCGTCCTGGAGACCCACGAGGCGGATCTGGACCGCGTGCTGGACATCAACTTCAAAGGAGTCCTGCGCACCTGCCAGGAGGCCACCCGCAGCATGATCGCCGCCGGGACCGGCGGCAGCATCGTGACCATGGCCTCCGGAGCCATCGACACCGGCGCCCCCGGGCTGCTGTGCTACGGCGCGGCCAAAGCCGCCGTCGTCCAGCTCACCAAGACGCTCGCGTCGGAGGTGGGCCGGCACGGCATCCGGGTCAACGCGGTCGCGCCCGGCTGGGTGCGCACGCCCATGACCGCGCGGGACGATGAGGCATCCCAGCGGCAGGCCGAGACCGCGTCGGCCCGCATGGCACCGCTGGGGCGGGTGGGCGAGGCCGAGGAGATCGCCCACTCCGTGCTGTACCTGGCCTCGGATGCCGCGTCGTTCACCACCGGCCAGATCCTCCGCCCCAACGGCGGAGTGGCCATGCCCTGGTAGCAGGCACCCGCTCCGGCTCACCTGACTCTCCGCTATCCCACGTCACGGGCGCTCCCCCCAGCACACCGGCCGGCACACCCTGCCCGGCCAGACGACGAGGCGGTCCGCGATACGCGACAGGTCCCGCCGGAGCTTCCCGGCGGGACCTGTCGCTTCTCGTACCTCGTACGTCTGCCCGTTACCTCGTGCCTCTGCCCGCACACCGGTCCGCCCATGGGCGCCGGAGCGAACGGGCCATCTCCGGATCGGGGCCGACCCGGTCGGACCAGCGGCCCGTCCGGCGGGGCCACCTGGGCCACGAGCGTCGTCGGGCGGTCAGGCCGCGACGACGTCCACGGCTTCGGTGGGTGCCTTGATCGTGACGCGCTCTTCGGGCACTCCGGTCACGGAGGTGACCGAGAGAGGGTTCAAGACCGGCCGCATCGGGGCGGGCACGGCGTCGCTCGCGGCGGACTCCGCCAGCTCCGCGAGTGCCAGCTCGTCGCTGACCTCCCGCATCAGCTCGGACATCCGTACATCGAGAGCGTCACAGATCGACGAGAGCAGTTCGGATGAAGCTTCCTTCTGGCCCCGCTCCACCTCGGAGAGGTATCCGAGCGAGACCCTGGCGGACGAAGAGACTTCGCGCAGGGTACGACCCTGGCGTTGGCGCTGCCGACGCAGCACGTCACCCAGCAGGCGACGGAGCAGAATCATCGGTGCTCCTCCCTCTCAACGCGCGGCGTCTTCCACAGCCTGTATCGGGACGGCCAGTTGGCCCCGACTCCTTCAGGCTCCACCGTACCGCCTCGGCCCGCAGCCGTGCGGGGAGCGATGTCGTGTTCACTCAGGGCTGCAAACATCCATTCCCCCCGGTCTGTTCCCCGTCCTTTCCCCGGCATTCTCGATCAGTTGCTTGTAGAGCAGCTCCAAAGCCCCTTGAACACTCTCCGTACGGATCCCAGCACGCACCCGGTCACCGGCTTCCTCACCGTTCTCACCGGCTCGGTCGCCGCTCCGGCTCCCTTCGAGCTGGAGCAGCTCCGCGACCGGCGGAACGCCGGGTCCCGCGACCGCGACGTACACCGTTCCGACGGGCCGGCCGTCCTGGGGCTGAGGGCCCGCCACTCCTGTTGTGGCGACGCCCCAGTCGGCGCCCAGTGCTTCCCGCACGCCCCGCGCCATCTGACGTGCGACCTCGGCGTCAACCGCACCCCGCTCCTCTAGGAGTGCCCCGTTCACGCCCAGTACATCCCTCTTCAGTTCGGTCGCGTATGCGGTGACCGAACCACGGAACGCTCCTGATGCTCCCGGGACAGATGTGATCTCCGCGGCGACCAGACCGCCTGTGAGGGATTCGGCAGCGGCAAGCGTTTCACCACGCTGAGTGAGCACCGCGAGCACTCCGGATGCCCGCGAACCCTCTGTGATCATGACCGTTCCGCCCCCGCCTGCTCGTCCCGCGCTCCGTCGGCAGCCGGCTCTCCTCCGGTGGCGGACTCCCCTCCGGTCGCGGGCTCTTCCCCGGCCGCCCGCTCTCCCCCTGCCGCCAGTTCGCGCTGCGCCGCCAGCCCGGCCCGCCGCACCACGACGGCCTGGCGTACGTAGTCGAACCCGGTGGCCACGGTCAGCACGACCGCCACCGCCATCACCCACCAGCGCAGCGTGGCCAGCGGCCCGGTCAGCGCCAGGACGTACATACCGACGGCAACGCCCTGCGCGAGGGTCTTCAGCTTGCCGCCCCGGCTGGCGGGGATCACCCCGTGCTTGATCACCCAGAACCGCATGACGGTGATGCCCAGCTCGCGGAAGAGGATCACTCCGGTGACCCACCAGGGCAGGTCGGAGAGCGCCGAGAGGCAGATCAGCGCGGCGCCCATGATCGCCTTGTCCGCTATGGGGTCGGCGATCTTGCCGAAGTCGGTGACGAGGTCGTACCTGCGCGCCAGCTCACCGTCGAACAGATCCGTGATCATGGCGACGGTGAAGGCGGCCCACGCGAAGGAGCGCCAGGCCGGGTCATGCCCGCCGTTCGCCACCATGAGCAGCACGAAGCCGGGCACCAGCAGCAGCCGCACCATCGTGAGGATGTTGGCGATGTTCCACAGACTCACTTGCCGCACAGCTGCCGCCTTCGGCTTCGCGACGGGACCGCGCCCCGCGGCGGAGGCCGGGACTCCCGTCATCCGCGCGCCTCCTCACTCACCTGGCGAGGTCGGCCGACCGTACCGGCGCTCACCCCCGTGCCCGCCGGCTGGAGCGGCTCGGCGACCAGATCCACACCTTCGGCCGCAGCCACCCGTGCTTCGACCATACGACCGACGACCAGGGGCTGTCGCGGTGTGGCCGGGCCGCCGGAGGGCTCCAGGCGCACCTGTCCGTCGGTCTCGGGAGCCTGGTGTGCGGCCCGCCCCCAGACGCCCTCCGTCTCGTCGGCCGACTCCACCAGCACCCGTACGGTCTCCCCGACGCGCTCCTCGGCGCGCTGGGCGGTCAGCTCCTCGGCCAGCCGGGAGAGGTGCGCCAGACGCTCGGCGACCTCGTCCTGCGGGACCTTGTCCTGGTAGCCGGCGGCCTCGGTACCGTCCTCGTCCGAGTATCCGAACACCCCGATGGCGTCCATCCGCGCCTCGGTCAAGAAGCGCTCCAGCTCGGCGAGGTCCTGCTCGCTCTCGCCGGGGAAGCCGACGATGAAGTTGGAGCGCACGCCCGCGTGCGGCGCCTTGGCCCGGATCTCGGCCAGGAGTCCCAGGAAGCGGTCGGTGTCGCCGAAGCGGCGCATCGCACGCAGCACTCCGGGCGCCGAGTGCTGGAAGGACAGGTCGAAGTACGGGGCGACTTTCTCCGTGCCGGTCAGGACCTCGATCAAGCCGGGCCGCATCTCGGCGGGCTGGAGGTAGCTGACCCGGATCCGCTCGATTCCGTCAACGGCCGCGAGCTCGGGCAACAGGGTCTCCAGGAGCCGGATGTCCCCCAGATCCTTGCCGTAGGAGGTGTTGTTCTCGGAGACGAGCATGACCTCGCGCACGCCCTGCTCGGCCAGCCAGCGCGTCTCGCCCAGCACGTCGGCGGGCCGCCGGGAGATGAAGGAGCCCCGGAAAGAGGGAATGGCACAGAACGAGCAGCGCCGGTCGCAGCCGGATGCCAGCTTCACGGAAGCCACCGGGCTGCTGCCCAGCCGCCGCCGCAGGGGGGCGCGCGGTCCCGAGGCGGGCGCCAGGCCCGCGGGCAGGTCGGAGGGGGCCGACTCGGCCGGCGAAGCGGCTGGTGAGGCTCCCTCCACACCGGCGCCCGCGCGGGAGCCGGCTCCCGCTCCGGCGCCCGCGCCGTGGCCCGGCAGCGCCACGGAGGCGCTCTGGCGCTCGGCGGGGCTCACGGGCAGCAGCTTGCGCCGGTCGCGGGGAACGTGCGATGTGTGCGCGCCGCCGCTGAGGATCGTCTGGAGCCGGTCGGAGATGTCGGCGTAGTCGTCGAAGCCGAGGACGCCGTCCGCCTCGGGCAGTGCCTCGGCAAGTTCCTTGCCGTACCGCTCGGCCATGCAGCCCACGGCCACCACGGCCTGCGTTCTGCCTTCCCCGTCCCGCGCGGCCGACTTGAGGTCGTTCGCCTCCAGCAGCGCGTCCACGGAGTCCTTCTTGGCGGCTTCGACGAAGCCACAGGTGTTGACGACCGCGACATCGGCGTCGGCGGCTTCCTCGACGAGGTCCCAGCCATCCGCCGCCAGGCGGCCTGCGAGCTCCTCCGAGTCCACCTCGTTACGTGCGCAGCCGAGAGTGACAAGGGCGACGGTACGGCGTTCTGGCATGCGCTCAGCCTACTTCGTCCCGTCCGCACCACCTGCCGCGAGGTTCCCGCTCCCGCAGCTCACCGCGCGCCCGCTGTCAGCCGCGCTGCCCTGCCGCCCGCGCTCCCGGGCCGCGGGTCACCCGGCCTCGGGGTCGCCCCGCGTGTAGCTGACGCGCTGGACCTGCCCGACCTCTCCGACGTGCTTGACCTCCTTGCCGTTGACGAACACCTTCACGCCGCCGGCGTTGCCGAGCACGAGGTCGAGCCGCTTGTCGTCGGTGAGAGTCTTGGACTTGCCCTGCTTGAGCACGCCTTCGTGGATCAGCCGTCCGTTGTGGTCCTTCGCGGAGACCCAGCTGTTGCCCCGCTCCGCCGTCATGCGCACGGTGACCTTGTCGGCCGGTGCGCCGGCGATGGCGCTCTCGGAGGGCTTGGGGTCGCTGGTCTTGGACGGGGAGGGCTTGCCCGATCCGCTCTTGGAGGGGCTGTGCGAGGGGGTGCCCTCCGCCACCGGCTTGCCGGATCCCCCGCCTCCGCTGAAGAGGGTGAAGCCGACGAAGCCGATCACGGCGACGATGGCCGCGACCATGGCCGCCGTCCAGTTGGGCCTGCGGGGTTCGGGGCGGATGCGCTCCGCCTCGAACAGGGTGCCGGGCGGGGTCGGCGCCGGACGGCCGCCGTGCTCCGCGTCGTACTGCTCGATCAGCGCGGCGTCATCGAGGCCGACAGCGCGCGCGAGGGTGCGGATATGGCCGCGCGCGTACACGTCCCCACCGCACCGTGAGTAGTCGTCCTGCTCGATCGCCTGCACGATCGGGGCTCGTACCCGTGTGGACGTACTCACCTCGTCCACGGTCAACCGTGCGTCGATCCGGGCCTGGTGGAGGGCTCGACCGACCGAAGGCCGGTCCTCTTCGGGGGAGTTGCCGATGGACACGGGGGCGCCTTTCGAGCGTGTAGCCACCTGCTGGAGGTTCAGTCTAGGGGCGGGGCAAAAGGGTGGGGCAAGCGGGCGGAGCGACTTTGTACGCCATATGTATGGCTACTGACGGCTGCGCGGCGCCCCAGCCCACCCCTTCCCTCAACTTGACGTACGGACTGCGGAAACGGTTGCCCTGCTCGCCCCTTCGAGTGAGCCGATGCCCTCCGCCCGGCGGGGCGCGCGCCCCGCGTCGCGCCCCGTACGCACTCCGCAAGCCCCATGAGCCCCGCTTGTCCGGCGCCCGCCCGCGCCTTCCCCCCGCGCCCCGTCACACGGCTTGTCCAGCGCCTGGCGGTGCTTACTCGCCGCCGCCCCTGATCACTGCCAGCACACCGTCCAGCTCATCCGGCTTGACCAGCACATCCCGCGCCTTGGAACCCTCACTCGGGCCGACCACGCCGCGCGACTCCATCAGGTCCATCAGCCGCCCCGCCTTGGCGAAGCCCACCCGCAGCTTGCGCTGGAGCATCGAGGTGGAGCCGAACTGGGTGGAGACGACCAGCTCCGCCGCCTGGCAGAGCAGGTCCATGTCGTCGCCGATCTCCTCGTCGATCTCCTTCTTCTGGCCCTGCCCGACGGTGACGTCCTCCCGGAAGACCGGCGCCATCTGCGACTTGCAGTGCTCGACGACAACGCCGATCTCGCGCTCGGTCACGAAGGCGCCCTGCATACGCACCGGCTTGCTGGAGCCCATCGGCAAGAACAGACCGTCACCCTTGCCGATGAGCTTCTCGGCGCCCGCCTGGTCGAGGATGACCCGGCTGTCGGCGAGTGAGGAGGTCGAGAAGCCGAGGCGCGAGGGCACGTTCGCCTTGATGAGGCCGGTCACCACATCCACCGAGGGCCGCTGGGTGGCCAGCACGAGGTGGATGCCCGCCGCGCGCGCGAGCTGGGTGATCCGCACGATCGCGTCCTCCACGTCGCGCGGAGCCACCATCATCAAGTCCGCCAGCTCGTCCACGATGACCAGCAGATACGGGTAGGCGGCCAGCTCGCGCTCGCTGCCCTCGGGGGCCGTGACGCGGCCCGAGCGCACCGCCTCGTTGAAGTCGTCGATATGACGGAATCCGAACGCGGCCAGGTCGTCGTAGCGCAGATCCATCTCGCGCACGACCCACTGGAGGGCTTCGGCGGCCTTCTTGGGGTTGGTGATGATCGGCGTGATCAGGTGCGGGATGCCCTCGTAGGCGTTCAGCTCGACCCGCTTGGGGTCCACCAGCACCATGCGCACGTCCTCGGGCGTCGCCCGGGCCATCACCGAGGTGATGAGGCAGTTGATGCAGGAGGACTTGCCGGACCCGGTGGCGCCGGCGACCAGGATGTGCGGCATCTTCGCGAGGTTGGCCGAGACGTAGCCCCCCTCGACGTCCTTGCCGAGTCCGACGAGCAGCGGATGGTCCTCGCCGGATGCCTCCGCCGAGCGCAGTACGTCGCCGAGGCTCACCATCTCGCGGTCGGTGTTGGGGATCTCGATACCGACCGCGGACTTGCCCGGAATCGGGTTGATGATGCGCACATCCGGGCTGGCCACGGCATAGGCGATGTTCTTGGCCAGCGCGGTGATCTTCTCGACCTTCACGCCGGGGCCCAGCTCGATCTCGTAGCGGGTGACGGTGGGGCCGCGGGTGAAGCCGGTGACCGCGGCATCGACCTTGAACTCGGTGAACACGGTGGTCAGCGACTGCACCACCTGATCGTTCGCCGCACTGCGGGTACGCCCGGGCCCGCCCCGGTCCAGCAGTTCGAGGGAGGGCAGCGAGTAGGTGATGTCCCCAGCGAGCCGGAGCTGCTCGGCACGGGGCGGCAGCTCGGCGGGCTCGGGCGGCGCGGGCGCCTTGGTCAGATCGGGTACGGGGCCGCTTGCGGACCGCTCCTCCTCTTCCCGCGCCACCGGGAGGGCGGCGCCTGCCCCCTGTCCCTTGGCGCGGGCCTTCGACACGGAGCTGGTCAGGTCGGCGACCAATGGGGAGGGCTGAATTCCGTTGACCACGGCGCCGTCCAGCGAGGCGGCTGCGGCGGCGGCCACGTCCACCGCGTCCAGCGTCCGCTCGCCGTCCCCGGCACTGGCACCGATCGCCCCGGCGCCGGCAGCGCCCGCGGGCAGCGGGTCCTGCGTCCCCGCGCCGGCTCTGCCCTTGCGGGCGGTACGCCGCCGGTCGAGCGCCTCCTTCTCGGCGTGCGCCGGGTCGAGGTGGTCCTTGCGCATGCTGTGCGGGCGGCGGGACGAGGATGCCCCGTGGACCTCGGCGGCGTCATCCTCGCCGTCGTACGGCTCCAGAGGCTGGAGGAGCCCGAGCCGGACTCCTGCGGCCCGCAGCCGCTGCGGAATGGCGTTCACCGGTGTGGCCGTGACGACGAGCAGGCCGAAGACGGTGATCAGGGCCAGCAGCGCGACCGCGAGCATCTCGCCGACGGTGAAGATGAGCGGGCTGGAGACCCCCCACCCGATGAGACCGCCGGCATCGCGCACCGCGTCCCCGCCCCCGCCCCGGCCGGGTGCGCCGCAGCCGATGTGGACCAGCCCGAGCACGCCGATCACCAGCGCCGAAAGTCCGATGACGATACGGCCGTTGGCGTCCGGCTTCTCGGGATGCCGGAAGAGCCGTACGGCGATGACACCGAGCAGTATCGGCACGAGCAGATCCAGGCGGCCGAACGCGCCGGTGACCAGCATCTCCACCAGGTCGCCGACCGGGCCCTGGAGATTGGACCAGGTGCCTGCCGCGACCACCAGCGCCAGGCCGAGCAGCAGAAGTGCCAAACCGTCCTTCCGATGTGCCGGATCCAGCGCCTTTCCGCTGCGTCCTATGCCGCGGAAGACCGCGGCAACCGTGTGAGCGAGGCCGAGCCAGCACGCCTTCAGCAAGCGGAAGACGCCGCCGGTGGGCGAAGGCGCGGGCTTCGGCGCGCTCTTGCCTTTCGCCTTGCCCGCCGGCTTCTTGGCCGGTGCCTTCTTCGCCGGGGGCCTTTTCGCGGCAGCCTTCTTCGCTGGGGCTTTCTTGGCTGCCTTTCCTGTTCCCGACGCACGTGAGGCCATAGGGGTGAGGTTACCCGCGCCGGGCAGCCGAGGCACGGAGGGCCAGGGGGCCCGAAGCGCCCTGGAGGTCAGTTCTGGGACGGCACCTGGGCCGAGGTGTCGCCGCCCGCGCCGGGCTCCAGGGCGTCAAGTGCCCTGCGCAGCCCGGACAGTTTGCGCTCCAGGTGTGCGGCAGTCGCCGCCGTGGCCGCGTCGGCCGAGTCGCCCAACTGCTTGGTGAGCGCCTCTGCCTGCTCCTCCACGGCCGCCAGCCGCGCGGAGAGCTCGACCAGCAGCCCGGGGGCCTCGCCGTCCTGACCGTGCGCCTCGCCGCGCTGTGCGGCTCCGTTGCCCTCCAACTGGAGGCGCAGCAGCGAAGCCTGCTCGCGCAGCTGGACGTTCTTCATGTAGAGATCGACGAACACCGAGACCTTGGCCCGCAGCACCCAGGGGTCGAAGGGCTTGGAGATGTAGTCCACCGCGCCTGCCGCGTAGCCGCGGAAGGTGTGGTGCGGCCCGTGGTTGATGGCCGTGAGGAAGATGATGGGAATGTCACGGGTGCGCTCTCGGCGCTTGATATGCGCGGCCGTCTCGAAGCCGTCCATGCCCGGCATCTGAACATCCAGCAGAATGACCGCGAAGTCGTCCGTCAGCAGCGCTTTGAGCGCTTCCTCCCCTGACGATGCCCGCACCAGCGTCTGATCGAGCGCGGAGAGAATGGCCTCCAGCGCCAGCAGATTCTCCGGCCGGTCATCGACCAGGAGGATCTTGGCCTTCTGCACCATGGCCCGTCCTCCTCGCCCCGGCAGCCCCTCGGACGCCGCCCCTGGGAGCGGCTCTCTGTCGCCGCCGCCCGTCCTTGTGCCGGTCATGGTAGCCGCACCCTGCGGCCCGCCACACCCTGTCACCGTGATGTCACTGTGCACGTAGCAGAAACGCTCCAGGGGACCAAAAGGTTCCCGGTTTACCGCGTTTCCACACGCGACTGACCACACTGAGTCAACATGTGGCCCTCAGTGGACACGGTGTCATATTCACCCCGCCTCCATCCACTGTCGCATGACGGACAGCAGATGATCAGTGTCCACGGGCTTGGTCACATAGTCCGAGGCGCCCGACTCGATGCTCTTCTCCCGGTCACCCTTCATGGCCTTCGCCGTCAGCGCGATGATGGGCAGTCCGGCGAACTGCGGCATCTTCCGGATGGCCGCGGTCGTGGCGTAGCCGTCCATCTCCGGCATCATGATGTCCATCAGCACGACGGCCGCGTCGTCGTGCTGCTCCAGCACCTCGATGCCCTCCCGGCCGTTCTCCGCGTACAGCACCTGAAGACCGTGCTGTTCCAGAACGCTGGTGAGAGCGAAGACGTTCCGGATGTCGTCGTCGACGATGAGCACCTTCCGGCCGGCCAGTTCGCCACCGCCGGAACCGGACGCAGAGGAGTCCGGGCTGCCGTAGTGCTCCCCGACCTGACCTGCCGGGGAATCGGCCACCGGATACCCGCTGATCTCGTCCCCGGACTCCGGATACTCCGCCGTCCGCAGGCCGGTGTCCGGCCCCGAGCCGTTCTCCTGCGCCGAGGCCGCCGGCTGTGCCTCCGGGGGCAGTTCGGGCCGTGCCTGCCCCGAGGCGTCCCGCTTACGGTGCCTGTCGGCCAGGGTGTGCGCCGCCTCCTCGGCCGCCTCCTCCTCGGTCACAGGGCCCGCCTCGACGCCCGCTGAGGACCCCTCAGCCGTCTCCACGGGCTCGGCCGCCGCCGCGCCGGTCCCCGCCGCGGCGGTGATGGCCAGCGTCGCGCCCGTCGCGAGCTGCGGATAGCCCTGCGGCGGCAGCTCGGTGGGGTGCAGCGGCAGGTACAGCGTGAACGTCGAACCGCGGCCCGGCTCGCTGACGGCGTAGATCTCGCCTCCCAGCAGCCGCGCGATCTCCCGGCTGATGGACAGGCCCAGGCCCGTGCCGCCGTACTTGCGGCTGGTCGTGCCGTCGGCCTGTTTGAACGCCTCGAAGATGACGCGCATCTTGCTCTGCGCGATCCCGATGCCGGTGTCCGTCACCGAGAACGCGACCAGTTCGGCGTCCGCGTCCCGCAGCGAGCCGTGCTCCAGCATCTGCTCGCGGATCGAGTCGGGAACATCCGCGCCGGCCGAGCGGATGACCAGCTCCACGGCTCCGGTGTCGGTGAACTTGACCGCGTTGGACAGCAGATTGCGCAGCACCTGCAGCAGCCGCTGCTCGTCGGTGTGCAGCGTCGCCGGCAGCTCGGGCGAGACCCGCACCGAGAAGTCCAGCCCCTTCTCCGCCGTCAGCGGCCGGAACGTCGCCTCCACGTAGTCCACCAGCTGGACGAGCGCGATCCGCGTCGGGCTGACGTCCATCTTGCCCGCCTCGACCTTCGACAGGTCCAGGATGTCGTTGATCAGCTGGAGCAGATCTGAGCCCGCGCCGTGGATGGTCTCGGCGAACTCCACCTGTTTGGGCGACAAATTGGAGTCGGCGTTGTCGGCCAGCAACTTGGCCAGAATCAGCAGCGAGTTGAGCGGTGTGCGCAGTTCGTGCGACATGTTGGCCAGGAATTCCGACTTGTAGCGCATCGAGACGGACAACTGCTCGGCGCGCTCTTCCAGAACCTGCCTGGCCTCCTCGATCTCCCTGTTCTTGATCTCGATGTCGCTGTTGGTCTGGGCGAGTTGCTCGGCCTTCTCCTCCAGCGCCGCGTTGGACTCCTGGAGGGCCTTCTGCCGGTTCTCCAGCTCTCCGGAACGCTCCTTGAGCTGCGCGGTCAGCTCCTGCGACTGCTCCAGCAGCCGCTCGGTACGCATGTTGACGCTGATGGTGTTGACACTGGTCGCGATCATCTCCGCGATCTGGTTCAGGAAATCCTTGTGGATCTGCCCGAACGGCTGGAAGGACGCCAGCTCGATCACGCCCAGGACCGTACCCTCGAAGATGACCGGAATGACGAACACATGCGCGGGCGGTGCCTCGCCCAGCCCGGAGGAAATCTTCAGGTATCCGGGCGGGACATTGCCCATCTGGATCGTGCGCTTCTCCTTCGCGGCCGTCCCCACCAGGGATTCACCGGGCCGGAAGGAGGTGGGCATGCTGTTGGTGCTGTATCCGTAACTGCCCAGCATCCGAAGCTCGTACGAGCCGTCCTCGCCCGGTCCCGCGCCCACACCGACCGCGCCCTCGGGCGTACCGGTGGGCAGCGAGATGAAGAAGGCACCGTGCTGCGCGGAGACCACCGGAGTCAGCTCGCTCATGATCAGGCCCGCCACATCGCGCAGATCCCGCCGGCCCTGCATCAGGCCGGAGATCCGCGCGAGGTTGCCCTTGAGCCAGTCCTGCTCCTGGTTGGCCAGGGTCGTCTCACGGAGGTTGGCGATCATCGTGTTGATGTATCCCTGGAGCTCCAGGATCTCGCCCGCGGCCTCCACGTCGATGCGCACGTTGTGATCGCCCCGCGTCACCGCGGTGGCCACCTCGGCGATGGCCCGCACCTGACGGGTCAGGTTGCCCGCCATCTCGTTGACGGAGTCGGTCAGGTCCTTCCACGTACCGGCGACACCCGGCACCCGCGCCTGGCCGCCCAACTGGCCCTCGGTACCCACCTCGCGGGCCACCCGGGTCACCTGCTCCGCGAACGAGGACAGCTGATCGACCATCGTGTTGATGGTCGTCTTGAGCTGGAGGATCTCCCCGTTGGCCTCGATGTCGATCTTCTTGGTCAGGTCGCCCTTGGCGATCGCGGTGGTGACCGTGGCGATCTGGCGGACCTGGCCCGTCAGGTTGGAGGCCATGGAGTTCACCGACTCCGTCAGATCCTTCCAGGTACCCGCGACACCCGGCACCCGCGCCTGGCCGCCCAGCACACCGTCCGTGCCCACCTCGCGGGCCACGCGCGTGACCTGCTCGGCGAACGAGGAGAGCGTCGTCACCATCGTGTTGACCGTGTCGGCGAGCTGTGCGATCTCGCCACTGGCCTCGACGGTGACCTTCTTGGTCAGGTCACCGTTGGCGACCGCCGTGGCGACCTGGGAGATGTTCCTGACCTGTCCGGTCAGGTTGTTGGCCATCAGGTTGACGTTGTCCGTCAGGTCCTTCCAGATGCCGGAGACGTCCCGCACCCGCGCCTGGCCGCCCAACTGGCCCTCGGTACCCACCTCGCGGGCCACCCGGGTCACCTGCTCCGCGAACGACGAGAGCGTGTCGACCATGGTGTTGACCGTGGTCACCAGTGCGAGGACCTCGCCCTTGGCGTCCACGGTGATCTTCTTCGACAGATCGCCCTGCGCGACCGCCGTGGTGACCTCCGCGATATTGCGCACCTGCGAAGTCAGGTTGTTCGCCATGAAGTTGACGGACTGGGTGAGGTCCTTCCACGTGCCCGAGACGCCCTTGACCTCGGCCTGGCCGCCCAGGATGCCCTCGGTGCCCACCTCGCGCGCGACCCTCGTCACCTGCTCGGCGAAGGACGACAGCTGATCGACCATCGTGTTCAGCGTGGTCTTCAGCTCCAGGATCTCGCCCCGCGCGTCCACATCGATCTTCTGCGACAGGTCACCGCGCGCCACAGCGGTGGCCACCTGCGAGATGTTGCGCACCTGGGTGGTGAGGTTGCCCGCCATCCCGTTGACCGAGTCCGTCAGGTCCCGCCATACGCCCGCGACACCCGGCACCTGGGCCTGGCCGCCCAGCCTGCCGTCGGTGCCGACCTCCCGGGCGACGCGAGTGACCTGGTCCGCGAAAGCGGACAGCTGGTCCACCATCGTGTTGATGGTGTTCTTCAGCTCCAGGATCTCGCCCCGCGCATCGACCTCGATCTTCTGCGACAGGTCACCCCGCGCCACCGCCGTGGTCACCTGCGCGATCTGACGCACCTGCGAAGTCAGGTTGTTCGCCATGAAGTTGACGGAATTGGTCAGGTCCTTCCAGGTGCCCGAGACGCCGTCCACCCGCGCCTGACCGCCCAGCCTGCCCTCCGTACCGACATCCCTGGCCATCCTGGTGACCTGCTCGGCGAAGGAGGAGAGCTGGTCAACCATCGTGTTGACGGTGTTCTTCAGCTGGAGCATCTCGCCGGAGACGTCCACCGTCACCTTCTGCGACAGGTCGCCGTTGGCCACCGCCGTCGTCACCTGCGCGATGTTGCGGACCTGGCCTGTCAGGTTGCGGAACGCGGTGTTGACCGAATCGGTCAGGTCCTTCCACGTACCCGCCGCACCCGGCACGGCCGCCTGGCCGCCCAGCTCGCCCTCCACGCCGATCTCCCGTGCGACACGGGTGACTTCGGCGCCGAAGGCGGAGAGCTGGTCCACCATCGTGTTGACCGTGTTCTTCAACTCCTGCATCTCGCCGGAGACATCGACGGTCACCTTCTGCGACAGGTCACCATTGGCCACCGCCGTCGTCACCTGCGCGATGTCCCGGACCTGAGCTGTCAGGTTGCGGAACGCGGTGTTGACCGAGTCCGTCAGGTCCTTCCAGATCCCCGCGGCCCCCGGTACGGCCGCCTGGCCGCCCAGCACACCGTCCGTGCCGACCTCGCTGGCCGCGCGCGTGACCTCGTCGGCCAGGGTGCGCAGCGTGTCCGTCATCGCGTTGATGGTCTCGGCCAGTTGCGCGACCTCGCCGCGCGCGTTCACCGTGATCTTCTGCGACAGGTCGCCGTTGGCCACCGCTGTGGTCACCTGGGCGATCTCGCGCACCTGGGAGGTGAGGTTGCCCGCCATCAGGTTGACCGAGTCCGTCAGGTCCTTCCAGACGCCCGCCACGCCCTGCACCCGCGCCTGACCGCCCAGCTCGCCCTCGGTGCCGACCTCCCGCGCGACCCGGGTGACCTCCGACTGGAACGAGGAGAGCTGGTCGACCATCGTGTTGACGGTGTTCTTCAGCTCCAGCATCTCGCCCGCGACATGCACCGTCACCTTGCGTGACAGGTCGCCCTTCGCGACCGCGGTCGTCACCAGGGCGATGTCCCGCACCTGAGCCGTCAGACGCGAGGCCATCGTGTTGACGGAGTCGGTCAGGTCCTTCCACGAGCCGGACATGCCGCGCACCCGCGCCTGGCCGCCCAGCTTCCCCTCGGTGCCGACCTCGCTCGCGACCCGGGTGACCTCGTCCGTGAACGCCGACAGCTGATCGACCAGCCCGTTGACCGTACGGCCCACTTTGAGGAACTCCCCCCGCAGCGGGTGACCGCCCCCCTCGATGCCCCGCGAGCGCAGATCCATCCGCTGCTCCAGGTCGCCGTCCGAGACCGCCGACAGCACCCTGCCGACCTCGGAGACGGGCCGGACCAAGTCATCGACCAGCGCGTTCGCCGCGTCGATCGCCGCCGCCCAGGAGCCCTCGCAGGTGCCGGTCTGCAGCCGTTCTGTGAGTTTTCCCTCACGGCCGACCACCCTGCGCACCCGCGAGAGCTCACCCGTCAGATGCAGGTTCTGGTCCGCGACCTCGTTGAAGACCGCGGCGATCTCTGCCATGGGGCCGTCGCCCGTCACGGTGAGACGTTTGCGGAAATTACCGTCGCGCATCGCGGTCAGCGCGGTGAGAAGCTTGTTGACGGAGGCCGCTTCGACCTCGATCGTCCCGTTCTTCCGGGACCGTCCGCCCTTCGCGCGCGTGTTGGTGCTACGCGCGGCTGCGCCAGACTCCACTGTCCCTCCTGCGGGTCGACCTTCGCTGCTGCCCGGGCCCTACTCCGAGCCTTCCCAGTGTTTCACCCTGAAGGAACCCGGCGATAACAGTTCGGCAGCATGGCATACCGCACCCGATCCGGGCCCGAGCGGAAATCACCCGCATCCGGCGGCCACGCACCATGCGAACGTAAGTAACCTGGCATCCGGCTGTCCATCGCCCCTTTCCCTCGGGCAGGGGTGCCCCGCCGGGTCCACTGGGTAGGGGTCTTCGCAGGGGGCAGCGATGTGAGTACGAAGGGCGATGGAGGGGCGCTGCGGTGACGCAAGAACAGAGCGCCGGGCGTGGGGGCTCCCCCACCGGGATTCCTCCCGTGCCGCCACGCCGGGAGCAAGACCCGATCGACGACGCGGGAACCACTGCGGCGCTGACCGCGCAGCGCACACCCGTGCGCTTGGCCGACAGGACATCCATGGGGAGACCAGTGATCACCGCGCGAGCCGCCGCCACCTTCGAGCCGGTGGGCCGCTCGGTCGCCACCGCACGCGGTTTCGTACGCGACACCCTCCAGGGCTGGGGCCTCGCCGACATCGTCGATGACGCCGTCGTCCTGACCAGCGAACTGGTGACCAACGCCGTCGTCCACGCCGGCACGGCGGCCGAGGTGCTGTGCCTGCGCGACGAGGACGGCGTACGCATCGAGATCATCGACCGCTACCCCGAGCGCGAGCTGCCCCTCCAGGAGCACAACCCGCAGCCCGTGAGCCCCGACCGCGAAGGGGGTCGCGGGCTGCTGCTGTGCGCGGCCCTGGCAACCCGCTGGGGAGTGGACTACACGGCGGCCGACAAGCGCGTCTGGTTCCGCCTCGACCTCCCCGAGCGGCCCGTGGGCACCCGCACCGCCGGCCCGGCACTGCCCGACACCGCGCTGCCCGTCACGGACACCCGCGTCCACGTCGCCGTCATCCAGGTGGACCGCAGCGGCTCCATCAGCGCCTGGAACGAGGACGCCGCCGACCTGTTCGACTACCCGGCCGAGCAGGTCGTCGGAAAGCCGCTCACCGACTTCGCCGCCTGGCCGCACACCCCGGGAACGGGCACCGGCGTCGCCGAGGCCCTGCGCCTCTCCCGCTGGGAGGGCTCGTACGGCATGCGCGGCGCCGACGGCCGCACAATCCCCGTGTACGCCTCCCACCTGCGCGTACGCGACAGCGACGGGGAGCCCTCCACGGTCTGCTTGCTGGTGCGCGAGCACGAACGCGCCGTCCTCCAGTCACCACCCCGCGTGCACTCGCACGACAACACCGGCAGCGCCGGCGACTCCCAGGAGCAGTCCTCCCACGACCCGTTCGAGGTCTTCATCGGCTCCCCCGCCCCCGACGACCTCGACGGCCTCCTCCAGCGCACCGTCGAGCGCGCCCGCGACATGCTCGACGGGGACGCCGCCTACCTGCTGCTAGCCACCGACGACGAGACCGAGCTGGAAGTCCGCGCCTCCACCGGACTCCCCTCCGCCCGCCAGCGGTTCGCCCGTGTGCCTGTCGAGGCCGGCAGCGGACGGTACGGCTCGGCCCGCATGCCGTCCGTCCACGAGGACCTGACGGTCGTTCCGGGCGCGGTGCCCCTCCTCGCCGGCACGGGCATGCGCTCGGTCGTCACCGTGCCGCTCAAGGTCGAAGGCAGACTCACCGGCTCCCTCGGCGTCGCCACCGAAGCCCCGGGACGCTACACGAACGAGGAAGCCCTGCGCCTCCAGTTCGCCGCCGACCGCATCGCGCTCGCCGTCGAACGTGCCCGCCTCACCGAACTGGAGCGGCTGCGCCGCGGCTCCCTCTCCTTCCTCGTCGAGGCGTCCGACCTCCTCGCCGGCACCCTCGACCGCGACCAGACCCTCGCCCTCATGGCCCAGATGACGGTCCCGACCCTGGCCACCTGGTGCGCCGTCTACACCGTCGCCGACCAGGGCTCCGACCCCAAGCTGTCCTACGTCCTCCACGAGGACGAGGACCGCATCGACAACCTCAAGGCCCTCCTCGCCAAGGTCAGTCCGCCCGAACCCGTGCCCGCCCCCGGCGCCCGGATGTGGACGGCACCGACCGACGCGGCACACTCCGACGCCCTGCGCACCTCACTGCGCAGCGTCGTGATGAACGAGGAGGACCACCACCTCTCGCCGGGGACGACCCTCACCACGGCCGCCGCCGTCGGCGGCGAGACGGTCGTGCTGCCGCTCGTGGCCCGCAACCGCGTCATCGGCATGCTCACCCTCGGCAAACCCACGGACGAAAGATTCCGCCAGGAGATCCTGGAGCTGGCCGAGGACCTTTCCCGCAGGGCCGCGCTCGCCCTGGACAACGCCCGGCTGTACTCGGAGCGCACCGCCATCAGCCAGTCCCTCCAGCGCAGCCTCCTGCCGCCCGAACTGCCCGACATCATCGGCGGAGTCGAACGCGAGGTCATCTACCGCGCGGCCGGCGAGGGCAACGAGGTGGGCGGCGACTTCTACGACCTCTTCGAAATCAGCGACGGCACCTACGGCTTCGCCATCGGTGACGTCTGCGGCACCGGCCCCGAGGCTGCGGCCGTCACGGGCCTCGCCCGGCACGCCCTGCGCCTCCTCGCCCGGGAGGGCCTCAGCGGCCCAGAGGTCCTGGAGCGGCTCAACGCCGCGATCCTCGACGAGGGCGCGCGCAGCCGCTTCCTGACGCTCCTTTACGGCGAGATGCGCCCCCAGGACGACGGCAGCGTCGAACTCAAGGTCGTCTGCGCCGGCCACCCACTCCCCCTGCGGCTCCGCCAGAACGGCTCGGTCGAACCGGCGGCCGACCCACAGCCGCTGCTGGGCGTCATGGAGGACCTGGAGCTGTACGAGCAGACCGTGACCCTCGACCCGGGCGACGTCCTCCTGTGCGTCACCGACGGCGTCACAGAACGCCGCGAAGGCACCCGGATGCTCGGCGACGACGGCTTGGCCGATGTGCTCACCAGTTGCACGGGACTGACGGCCGGTGCGGTCGCGGCCCGCATCATGCGCGCCGTCGAACGCTTCGCCAGCGACGCGCCCTCGGACGACATGGCCATCCTCGCCATGCGTGTCCCCGAATAGCGACCACACAACTGAGAAGGCCCCCGCCAACCGGCGGGGGCCTTCTCAACTCGCTTATACGGAGCCCCAAAACGGAATCGAACCGTTGACCTTCTCCTTACCATGGAGACGCTCTGCCGACTGAGCTATTGGGGCGCGGTCAGCGGAAAAGATCTTACCCGATCTCCGGAGCTCGTACGAACACACCCTCGCCCCGCACCCAATGACCGGCCCTCCGCTCTCAGCTCGCCCGCTCCCGCAACAGCCCGCCGAGCCCATTGCAGGCCGAAATGACGTGCTGGAGCTCCTTCTTGGTCATGGAAGCCGCCATAGGCAGCGCGAGACATTCATCCGCGGCCCGTTCAGCTTCCGGCAGCCGGACGGCCGTCCTGAACTCAGGGGTCCAGTGCACGGGCGCCCGGACCGGCACCTCACACTCGATACCCCTCATACGCAAGGCCCTGCGGAAGGCATCCCGGTCGGGCCGCCCATTGCCCGGCACCCGCACCACATACCGGGTGACAGCATGCTCGGCTTCCCGTTCCACATCCGGGGCCACCACTCCACTCAGCCGCCGCCCCAGGTAGGCAGCATGCTGCCGCCTGCGGACAGCGTCCACGGCATCGGCCCGCAGCAACGGTTCCCAGGCGACAACGCGTATCCCTGTACGCGCGCCCACCTCCTCCAGCATGGCCATGTCCGCGGGGTGACCGAAGAGATGGACAGGTACGACAGCGGCGGTATCAGGAGTTATCGCGGCCTCAACCGCGTCCGGATCAATACAGAAGGTGACGGCGTCGATGTCGGCGAAGACCGGCCGTGCTCCGAGCTGCCGCACGGCTTGGGCCACTTCGGCACCGCCGAACGACGGCACCACCACGTCGTTCCCCGCGCCGATGCCGGCTGCGGTCAACTGTGTAGTCCCCATGGACCGGATGGTGTCGGCGCAACGTGAACTCCGGGTGACGGAACGCAAAAAAGCCGTGGTCCCTGAATCGAAATCCAGGGACCACGGCCCTACGTTTAGTTCGGCGGTGTCCTACTCTCCCACACGCTCCCGCATGCAGTACCATCGGCGCTGAAAGGCTTAGCTTCCGGGTTCGGAATGAGACCGGGCGTTTCCCTCACGCTATGACCACCGAAACACAATGA